>DVKF01000049.1 GCA_018716115.1 Candidatus Alloscybalousia intestinigallinarum | reverse complement strand
AAAATATTTCAACAATATTTTAACACTAGAGTTTCACAACCAATTAATAAAGTTGTTAGTTAAAAACTAACTATAAAGATGTTAAATTGTAAGTCAAAAACAACTTACAAAATATATTATACGAGGAGAGTTTGTGATGAAAAGAAAAATAATTTTAGGTTTGTTGTGTGGAATTTTTTTAGTTGGTATGACTGGATGTAATTCAACAAGTGAGAATACGGATACTAAGGATAATAATAACGAAGAAAAGAAAACGATAACTTCAGAAAATTATGGGGATGAGTACGATTATTCTGTTACCGTTAATGGTGTTACGATTGATGATTGGAAGATATTTTATCATGATGATGATGGTATTTATATTATTACTAGTAGTTATCTTCCTGTAGAGGCAATCGGAACGGAAGAAGATCTAGATTCAATATATGCTAAGGCTAATGTTAGAAAACGTGGCGAAAAATATGGGATGTTTTTCTCTCAAAGTAATTTAAGCTATCAAGAACCCAATGAGGATATAATGGATAAATATTTCAAAGTATTAGAATTAGATTCTACTCATGGTAGTAATCAAGTAACTAGCTTTATGTTACATTCAGAAAATTGGGAATCATTAGTCAATGAAGAAATAGGGGCAAAATATGCATTAGGGGCAGCGCCAAGTGAAATGTTTGTGGCTAGTTGGAATGAAAAATATCCTGATGAAAAGTTATACTTAAGTAAAGTAGAAACTGGATACGCTATTGGTAGTACAGAAAATCCAACTACCTATGAAGTGGATTTAAGTACTATGACAGGCTATAATGATAAATTGTACTTTCCTACTAAAGGTATGTTGGAAGAAGGGGAGACTAAGGTATATGGTTATCATTTAGCTGGACCTAGTTGGTGTGAAGATCCTACTTACGGTAAGTGTTCTTTAATTCAAAATGTATATGAAGATACCGGAAAAATTGATGGCGCTTATCATTGGGCATATGGTTATGCCTTAAGACCAATTGTCTTTATTCCCAATAAGTAAAATAGTAGAAGAAAATGAAAGAGTTTACGAATAATTCTGTTTGATTTGGAACAGGTTGTTTGTGAACTCTTTTCCTATATAGAAAAAAATATATAGAAATCCATAAAACCAAAATAGCTTATTGAAGTATTGAAAAGTTTAGTCTATAATAGAAATATATAAGCTAAAAGCGGTCGTTTAGGAGAAAACTTAAATGTAAATGGTGGGATTCTCTTAGTATAAGAAGTAAAGAAAAGATTAAATAAAAAGAACAAGCTTTTGTTGAATCATTCTTGTTCTTTCTTTTGTTTATTTAATATTTGATAACTAACAGAAAAATAGGGAGCATCTTTCCAAATTGAAGCATCACCAATAATTAGAAGTCGCCATTTAGCTCTAGTTGCCGCAACATTTAAAATATTTGGCTTACTACTAGCCCATTTAATTGCCCCCTCACTTTGTTTAGTACAACCTAAAAGTAAAATAACTTCTTCTGCTTCTTTGCCTTGAAAAGTATGGATAGTTCCACAATGACTCTCAATCCATTCATGGACATCTTTCTTATTCCAACCTCCTGCTTTTGCAAAATATTCTTTTAGTCGTTTTCTCATTTCTTCAGCTACACTCTTAAAAGGGCTGATGATATATAAACTTGGTAACTCCTGTTTAAGGGTTAATTCCTGATGTAAAAGCTCGATCACTTTTTCCCCTTGATTAGTTACATAGTGATTGTCCTTACTGATCTCATCTCCCTTGATATCTAACCAAGTAGATTCTTTTATCATAAAGTCATCCCGGCTAATATTAGGGGTATCTAAAAACATTTTTTCTTCATAAGCAATTTTATTGGCAATTTCAAACATTGGATTAATACATCTTCTATGAACTAGTAATGGGCATCCTATCCAATTATCTTCTGATCTTTTCTCCCCATAACTATTCTGTAAATCAGCAACCACTTGGGCACTTAATGTAGCTAAATGATACAAGTTAGGTAACTGATTCTTAGAATCTAATAAGTAATAGAATTCTATTGGAGTATTCACAACTGGCTCAATCTGAAAGGGATCTCCTAGAATAATTGCATTTTTACTTCGATATAATGCCCCTAAAACAGATGCTGGTGTAGCTTGTCCTGCTTCATCTAGAATTAAATATCCAAATTTTTCTTTCGGAATATCTTTAAGAAATCTCTCTACAGAAGCTAGTGTAGTAGAAACAACAGGAGTAAGTAAAAATAAATTATGAATTAATTCCTGATAATACTTTCTCTTTATTTCTCCATAACTAGCATTATTTAACATATTAACAAGAAGTCCTAAATTACTTTTAAAGAAAGTACTATTTAAAATAAAACTTTTTTCTAATTGAAGAGCACTAAAGAATAATTCTTCTCTTAGCGTATCATAAGTTGGACTAGTAAAATATGCTTTCTTTTGTACTTTCTTAGTATTTAAATGTTGTAGGGCATCTTTATCTAATAAAGTAATGTTATCTTTTTCTTGGTAATCATTTAGTTTCTTTCTTAGCGTGGCTAGAACTTTTTTATCCTCTTCAATTTCTTGATGTAGCTGCGAAGTAATTTCTTTTTGTTTATCTACTAGTATTTCTTGATCAATAACTTGTGCTTTATACTCAAAAAGTAAAGTTTGTTCTTTTTGGATTTTCTTTCTCCATTCTTTTTTTTGCTTTATGAAAGGATGGTTAGAAAAGAAGAAAGGAAAAATCCGAATAATAAATGGTGTAGCTTTAATCTGATCACTTAAAAGAGTAGAGTATTTAAAAATTAATTCATTTTGCTGTTCTATTTTTTCTTGTAGAGTAGTTAACACTTTTTCTAGTTCGGCTTCTTTTTCTAATTCAAGTTGATAATTTGCTTTCTTTTCCAATAATTCCTTTTCTAAATGAAGACTATTTAAAAGATCTTGATAAGCGCGCTCCAAATAGATACGATAATCGACTACTTCTTGATACTTTTTCTTAAACTCTTTTTTTGCAAGATCAAAAGACTGAGAATGTTGATTAAAGTAGGTAGAAAAGGTGACATTCTTTTCCTTATCGAACCAAAGAGGAGTAAGAAATTTTCTAATATTTTCTTTTTTTCCTAAACGAACGGAAATTAAACCCCAATTCTTTTTTGCCGTATTAATCGCATCGGCTAACAGAGTGAAATAAATTTCTTCTTCTTTATCAATATCAAATAAAGCTGTTCGTGTTCGATCACTTTTCACATCTTTTGCATTCGGTAATTCTAAAGTAATATTTTCTACCGCTGTATTATTATTAGAAGCAACTAAAATTTCATACCCTTTTAAAGAATCATCTAATTGATAGAGGCAAGTTCCATAAGAATCAACCGGAAAGGGAATTTCTACTTTGGTAAAGGCCTCATTTGGTTCGTGAAAATGCGTCATTTTTTCTGCTCTTTGAATAATTAAATCACTGATTACTTCTTTGACAAAGGTCGTTTTTCCAGTTCCTGGAGGTCCATTAACGGAAAAAATATTTTCTTGATGTAAACTTAAATGAATCGCTACTTGTTGCATCAAACTAGGTTGATAATTACAAGGCCATTTTCCAAGCGAAGAAAGTTTAGGATCTAATGCTTTTAAAAGCTCTTTTGTATCTTTACTAATTTCTATTTCTTTTTCTCGCTTTAAAGAAAGAAATTGCTTAAGTTTTCTATTTTCTTCGTTTTTTAACATAGTTAAATCATCTAAATAGAAACTTCCCAAAATAGCAGGCGATATTTCTTCAGCTTCCTTATAGACTTCTTCTTTAAAAATTTTTACTTCATAACGAATATCATTAGAAAAAAACGCTAATTTATCTTTAAGAATAGAATATTTTTCTTCTAAAATATCTGGAGTAAGAACTCCCTTTAATTGATTTAACTCTAAATCATCTTCGATACTTTTTTGTAGTCTCTTCACATCTTCTTCTAGAAATACGATATTTTCTAAAGAATCTCTTTGTACTAAATTCGTTAACACATATAAGAAATTAGGAATAGAAAAAGTAGAAGGAAGATAAGAACCCTCTTCGTCTAGTTTAAATCCACATAATATACTAGAACTTTTCTCATAAAAACTAGGTTGATAATCAATATGAAATTTTTCAATTAGATGAGTTAAAATTGGTTGATAATAAATGGCACCTAAATAGACAGAATAAATCGTTTTCTTTTCTTCCTCTAACTTTTTCTTTGAAGAATTTTCCTTTGCTCTAGGAATCAGTGGAAACTTTTTATTCACTAAAGAGTCGTATACTTTATCACCTGTTGGCACAAAAATACTACAAAATTCTAAGTTATATAAATATTCTAAGATTTGTTTACTCAAACTATACCACCATACTTTTGTATTACTATATCATGCTTAGGTCTATTAGAAAAGAAAATTAACTATTTTTGTACCTTTTTTCCATATTTTGGAAAAAGTAATAGCTAAAATTCAATTTTATGATGAGAAAATAATAAATTTTTAAGAATGAATCTATAAGAGAATAAGTCAGATGGTGCCTTCTCTATAAAGTGCTTTCAAACTTGTAAAGTTAAAATTTGTATGTTATGATAGGAGCAATTTTTGAGGGATGAATATGATTAAGGAATTATTACAAAATGCATATGTTAAGATAAAGACGATTTTTCTGAAGAAAACGAATGTAGATAATGTGGATAAAGAATTCGAAGAATTTCTTGGATGTTACAAGGAGTATAAGTATCGATGTGATGAAATCATGGATTTATTATTTAGTTCTAAAGTAAGAGATTATATTATTGAAGATAAAGATGCTACTGATTGCTTAATTTCCATTATTGCTTCACGTTCTAACGAATTAAGAAACTTTTATTTTAATGAACAAACCATAGGTAATATTATCAAGCATGATCGATTAACTCTCCCCCTATGGCAGAGTAAATTTTATCCTAATAAAATCAAATTATTTTCTGAAGAATGGTTTTTACAAGCCCTAACAACAAGAAGAAACACCACCGCAGTAGTTGAAGTGATTCGTGAAGAAATAGAAAAGAATCCGGATAATATCGAATTACAAACCACTTTAAAAGAAGGAGTGTTAACCTATTTTCATTATCTGAAAAAAGATTTTTTAGGGAATATTGAAATCATCAGTATTCTAATGAAAAAGTTACCATCTGAGTGGTATGAAGAATTTTTAGAACTGATTTTAGAGGATTTAAAAACTCTCACGATGACTAATCCAGAAATAAACTGTGATGAAATATTTACAAATTCTTATATCACGCATTCCTATAAGGAAGTAGATTTTGAAAAAATAGAACATATCGTCAATAAATTTAAAGGAATAAATACGTTATACTATTCGTTTCCCTTGATGTCTGCATTATTAGAAAAAGCTTTTGACTTCGAAAAAGTAATTCTTAATGAAGAACAGTTAAACAGATTTCATCAGTATCTATTTAATGACTATTGTAAAAATGTATGGTTAAAAAGAATAGGAGGAAATCAAATTGAAAATTTATATTCCTGTTTTTCTAGAGAAATAATCGATTATCTATTTGATGATAATGGATTAATGAAATTAGAAGAAAACAATTGTTTTAAAAAGTTACTGTATAGTAGAATTCCCTACAACCAATTTCCTAACTCTAAATTGTTTATACAGTTATTGAACAAAAATATAAAAGATTCTCCTAGTTATGATGAAAGAATAGAATACTTAACTAACTCATTTCAAGATGAACAAGTGGTATTTCGTTTATTAGATAAAAATATAGAAATCACAGATTATGATCATTTCTATCGGATATTTTTTAATTTGTCAGCTAGTAAACAATTAAAATACTTAAAAACACATTTGGAAGAACTATTCTCATTGGGTAATGAACTTTTATTTCAAGGAATAAAAAAAGAAGCATACGAAATAGTGAAAGATAGGGTAGATATCAGTACATGGTGTTTTGAAGATGATGATTTAAAAAAAATAATCGAAAACAAGGAAGCTTATTCAGAAGAACAACTAGAAATAATTCTCAGTAACCCCTCCAACTGGTTAACCATTTTGAAAAGTTATAATATGGAAAAACTATATAAAACGATTTTAAACTGGAATAATAAAAAATTAAATCAACTATATATGGGGGATGAATCTTTAACTACACTAAGAAAGTTAAATAGATTAGATCGAGTATATAGCATTATAGATGATATAGAAATAGATATTAGACCACTCATGCTAAATACAGCTTCATTGATAGAAATTGGTGAAGAGGTAGCAGAAAAATATAAAATGGATAGGTTAAGTGATTACCCTGAAATGCCCCAAATCACAACTAGAGATAAGTATGTTTTCTTTTTCTACCTCCCTAATAGTCTAAAAGATAAGACAATATTATTTGAACTATTAGACTTCTATTTAACAAACCCAAAGTATTTAGCTACCTTTTATTTATTAAGAAAAAGCATTCATGATCCAAAAACTTTACAAGAATATTTTACTAGTAGAAAAGAGTTAATTACCCAAATCGTTAAACAAAATAAAGAGGATAATCCCTCTTGGCTTATTTTTGGAAATTTACCGCAAGAAATACTAGTCAATGAATTTAATAAAGAAAGAGAATTAGCCATATTAGATTGTGATTTATTCGAATATCAAGAGATCTTTAGAGAATATTTTAAGGGAAAATATAGACTTAGTGAAGATATTTTAGTAAGTGATCGATTCATCGAAAAATTTATTGATCATTATTCTGATTTAGAAGAATTAAAAAGAGACTTAAGCTTAGTCACTAATCGAGAAGAAATTATCGAATATTTAACAGATAAAATAAAAAATTACAGTAATAAGAAAAAAGAACTAGTAGAAAGTTTGAATGATTCTAAAGAAGAATTTAAAACGTATTTAGAAGTTTTAATGAATAGTAGTGTAGATATAGATAAAAACGAATTTTTAAAAGATATGATCGATATTGTATTTTTTAATCGAAGAATTAAAGAATTGTCTTTAAAATATCAAGGACAAAACTTAGAAAAAATAAAACTAGATATTTTAAATGAAGTGATTAAGAATTCAACAGAAGATATCGCCTCTTCAATTACTAATCCATTAAATAAAGAAATGATTAATGTAGAATATGATTTAGATGGAGAGAAAGTATTTATTCCAACGATAATATACGATGAAGAAGAATTTATTTTCTTAGTTAGAAGAATGAGTAGCGGAAGTCATATAATAAATGGCAATATTAAAGAAAAAATTGAATTTTTCAGTACCATAACGGATAAAAACCGTTCGATGTATCATGGAGATACAGGAATTAAATGTGGTTATGTAACAATTAATCCTCAAGATATCATTCAAGTAAATTCTTATGATGCGATTAGTAAAAGATCTAGTGGTAATAAATATGTTAGACCTCATCTAAAATATCCAGAATGGATTTCGATGAAAGAGTTAAATGAAAGAACTAGAAGAAAAGGAAGATATAATGAAATAAGTGCAGAAGGAATCTATCTTCCTGATTATGTAATTAGTTATGATGAACCCAATCGCTTAACAGTAAACTATTCTCATAATCAAAATGTTCCTCTAGTAAAAATTTTAAGAAAAGCTTATCCTAATGCGATAGAAAATAATGAAGATCCATATGCAGATTGGCAATAATTCGTGGTAAAATAAAATCATTCGAAAAAAGTAATCACTAGATAGGAAAATCCTGTGATACAATTAGAGAAAGGGATAAAGACAAAATGTTTAAAATAGAGTAGGAAACTAAATATCCTAAGTTTTGAAAGAGGAGAAGAATATGAAAAATAATTATTTATTAGTACATGGAAGTTTTGGAAGCCCATTTTCTAATTGGATTCCTTGGTTAAGAAAAGAAATAGAAAGTAAAAATTTAGATGTTTATACCCCGGATTTTCCAACTGGAGTTGGTTTTCAAAATTATGAAAATTGGTCTAAACTTCTAATGACTTATGTAGATAGTAATCTTGTGAATGAAAATACCGTAATATTTGCTCATTCTATCGCTCCTGTTTTCGTTTGTAAATTTTTGATAGAGAAGAAGATTAAAGTAAAGAGATTAGTATTTGTTTGCGGATTTAACCATTATTTTGGAATAGATGAAGCTTATGATACAGTTAACAAAAGTATGTATTTGGATAATTTATCTGATATTAAAAATTGTTGTGATGACATTATTTGTTTATATACGGATAATGATCCTTATGTTGCCTATGAAGCGGAAAAAGAATTTGCTGATACGATTACTCAAAATCAAGTGTTAATTCCAGGAGGAGGACATTTAAATTCTGAAAGTGGTTATGACAAATTCTACGAACTTTTAAAATATGTAGAGGAATAAAGAAAGGAAAATGAATAAAAATTTTTCTTTTTTTCTTGACCTAAAGCTAACTTTAGATATTAAAATGAGGTTGATCGTGATAAAGAAGTTTTATGGTTATAGAGGAGGAAAGGAAAGTGAGAAAGAAACTGATTATCAGTATTCTAGTAATCATCTTAATTAGTGGAGTAGCAATTGGAATATATAGTCTAGTAACGAAGAAAGGGGAAAAGACAATGAATCAAGATAAAATTACAGAAAACCAAAATACTCAACAAGAAGCAACTTTTAATTTTGAAACGAAAACAGTAACACTAAATAGTGGCTACGAGATGCCGTTAAATGGAATTGGAACTTACAGTTTAACTGGAGATGTTTGTTATGATTCAATAATGAGTGCTTTAGAATCAGGGGTAAGACTAATTGATACTGCTTATATGTACAATAACGAAGAAGAAATTGGTCGCGCAATAAAAGATTCTAATATTGATCGGAAAGAACTATTTATTACCACGAAACTTTATCCTAATCAATATAGTAATCCTGAAGAGGCAATCGAAATGGCTCTAGAAAAATTAGATGTAGAATATATTGATTTATTACTTCTTCATCATCCAGGTACCAATGATGTTAAAGCCTATCAGGTAATGGAAGAATATGTAAGAAAAGGAAAAATACGTTCTATTGGTTTATCTAATTGGTATATCGAAGAATTAGAAGAGTTTATTCCTCAAATTACAATTATGCCTGCTGTGGTTCAAAATGAGATTCATCCTTATTACCAAGAATTAGAAGTTGTCCCTTATGTGCAAAGTTTAGGAATCGTGATGGAAGGGTGGTATCCATTTGGTGGACGTGGGCATACAAGTGAACTATTCAATGATGAGACGATTGTAGAAATTGCGAATAATCATCAAGTAAGCAGCGCTCAAGTAATTTTACGTTGGAACTTACAAAGAGGGGTTGTCGTAATACCAGGCTCTTCTAATCCAGAACATATTAAAGAAAATACGGAAATTTATCACTTTACTTTAACGGATGAAGAAATGAAAAGAATAGAAAACTTAAATCGAGATGAAAAACACGATTGGTATTAAATAATGGTTTTCTATATTAATTCTAAATAAAATGGAAATCTTAATAATGGAGGTGATTTCAAAATAGTAATAGAAGAAATCTTTTCTGATAAAGGGATTATGCATTAGAAAAAACAGAATAATAAAAATAGAAAAAGTACTTGCGAAGGAAAAAAAAATAGATTTAAAATGAAAAATAAGACATCTGGTAATATGTCAAGATAAAAATTATGGAAGTTTTTAAATAGTTTCTCCCTTACCAAACAAATTATTCCATGCTAAAAAGTGCTTAGTATAAAACTAAACATTAGTTCGCTATTACTAACGA
>DVKF01000048.1 GCA_018716115.1 Candidatus Alloscybalousia intestinigallinarum | reverse complement strand
ATCACTTAAATTTTATCATATTTCTATCTTTTTTCATACTTTTTTATTCATAAAATGTCCCTTTAACCGAGAACTTTCCAGTAAAAATCGTTATTTCCTTTTCATGGGACGTTATCTCTTAATTTAACGGAATTATTTTACCCTAATGAAAAAATAAAATCTTACCTTAATATAAAGTTTCTCTTTTTATAGATTTGCACATTAAATAACCAAGTATTATCCAATTAAAATAACAAAATTTTTGTACAAAGATTTTATCAAAAACAACACGAATAAAGTCATAACAGTAAAAGATAGAATATTTTTATCTTTTTTTACAACAAGGCATAATATGAACTGATACATGTTCACCGAATCGATAAAAGGCATGACGAAAAGGTTGAATATAATGAGGAGCGTTCTTATCAAACAACTCGGCTTGATTTAAGCCATACTGTTCTAAATGCTGCAACCATTCATCATTATTATTAAATTTGGAAAGTGAAGGTGAAGGGCAAGCATCAGGAATACAAGGAATCAAAAACAAGCCTTTACCAGAATCCTGAAAGCGCTCAATAATCGTTTCATGAATATCACATGGGTGTACCGCAATACCTAAATCATAACTGGAAATATCAGTACTTTCATCAAAACAATTCAAATCCTGTTCATATGGCGCAAATCGATCAATTACTAGTTCTGGATCCATTGCGGTCACTTGATAACCTTTGTGAGCTAATAAACGCGACAACCTACCACTACCTGCCGCTATTTCTAATACCCTAGGATAAACAGATACTGGATAATGACGAACCACAAATTCTAAAACCTGATTAATTGGATTCATTTTATCCCTCCTTTTTAATGCACTATATTATATCACACCTAATCAATACAGCAAAATAAAAGTGTAATATCTTGTCCATAGATATAACTTATCATATAATAATCATTGGTGATAAAATGAATAACGAGAAAAAAATGAGCGATTTTTTTACAGGAATTGAAGCAGTATTCAACCCCGATTTAACCTATACAGGAAACTATCCAGTTAGTGTTAAACTATTAGAATGCTGTTCAAAAATAGAAAATAGTAAAAATTTAGTTAGTGAATATTTAAAAAGAAAATACCTAAACAACATTCAAGAATTAGTACCTATAAAGCTAAAAAATATTCAACTTGTATCTGATGAAAATTTAGATACTACCAAAGGAAGAGTATTAAAAGTCTCCTTAGACTCTATAACTACCCAAGTATGTTACAATTTAACAGGAGAAATACCAGAAATAGAAGATAAAACAAGTAATCCAAAACAAGAAATAAAAGACTTTTTTAAAAATTATAAATTAGCTATTTCTTCGCTACTAAAAAACGAAACTAATCATGAAGTAAAGGATAATATACAAAATTTAAAAAATCTATTTACTATCTATCTGAATAATAATCCAAAAAATCTTCAAGTCGATCAACATAAACTTTTCATCAGTTTTTTGGAAAACATAAGAAAAAAAATCAGCAGCTTCTTAATATGGTATGACAAGTTAGCAGAAATATGTGAAAAGCCAATAGATTTAAAAGAATTAGAAAAGTTTATTGATTTAGAAAAATTTTATTTTATCATGGCTAAACACTTACTAGAAATCAGTAAATTTGTTGAACAAGATTCAAATTCTCTACATAACTCATTTACTTTTGTCGATATATATATGCAAAGAGTAATTGCTTTAAAAAAAGAAAACAATTATCATTTAAGTGTAACTATGCCCTTACTTGATGGTACGATGACAAAAGTAACTACCGATAGTTTGATTAAAGAATATATCGAACTAAAAAACAGACATCCTGAATTTCAAACATTTTCTATAAAACGAGTTGAAGGAATTAATTATCAAGATCAAGAAGTAGTTGAACATTTAACATCTGTCCTAGAAGATGAATGTAATGCCAAAAAACTAGCCGTTTCTTGGAAACTATTTAAAAAAGGAGAACAAGAAAATAAAGATGGAAACACCAATACAATGGTAACGCATATCAAAACAGAAGAAAAAACGACCGAGCAAAAGAATGCCGAACTAAGAGAGCGTTTGGATTTCTTCGAATCATCACCATACTTATACCGAATTGAAGGAATCAATCAGTTTGAAGGTTATCTTGGCTATATCTATCCAAATAATTTAGTCATTTTTGAACGATTTTATAAAGATCTAATTCACTTTGAATTAGCCGATAACCATGCAACTTACATCATGAACCTCAATAACTTTATCGAAATGTCTAAATTATCAAAACTAGAAATTATGCAATATATTAAAGATGGGAATACAGATGTAGTACGAAAGTATCATACCAGTAGTTGGAAGAATAAAATAACTGCGGTAATTGAAGGCAAGGGCTACGATATAGATACCATTCAAACAATTGATGAGTTAATTCAAAATCATCAATTAGAAAAAAGGGGAGCAAAAAAATAATGAGTGAATTAATCAATTTAATCATAGAAGAGCAAGAAACATTAGAACAATTAATCGCCATAGACAATAATATAATGAATCGTTCTATTCACTACCAAGACTTTTTAAACCAAAGTATCAAAATAATCAATCAAAATATAAAAATCACAAATGATACCAATAAAAAACGATTATTGATTACTGATGGTGACCCACTTCTAACTTTGGCTATTTTAAATAGTCAAATTAATCAAGATACTACTATTTTTATCAATCATCATTACGTTGCATTAAATAAATGGTTAATCACAAGATATAACCAATTAACTAATGATATAAATTATCATATTGATTTTTCTATTAATTATAACCATTATATAAAAAACAAAAAAGAATATGAGATAATTCCCTTAGGAGAAGATATCTTTAAAGAAGAAGTATTAAATGACTTTAAAGACAAATAAAACGGATTTTAAACAAACCCGTTTTATTTTTAACTATCTTGATACAATTTTAATAATTTACTATGAAAATCTTCTTCAACCAGTTCAATGGATGATAAAGATACTTCCAATGCTTCTTTATAACTACCTTTATGAAACAACATCTCGGCATTACTAAGTCCTGCGTCTACTTCATCCATAATACTACGGAATTTATTTCCATAGACAATAGCCATTTCGGCAAGTTGCGCAGTCTTAATCATTTCGTTTGTCGTATTGTATAACTTTAATACCAAATCGCGAGCGGTATCTACCCGCATATTTAATACTTTAATGACGATTGGCTTTTTATCTAACTCTTTAATAATCTCTAAAATCGCTTCATTAGCTTCTGATAACTCAATAAAATAATTATTCATAATAATTGGTAACTTGTAACTACGAATTCTACTCTTACATTGCTTTAAAAGTTCTTGAATATCATCTAACTGTTCTCTTGCCCGCATTTCATCATCATGCATACTACCTAAAGTTCGTAAAGAAACATCTAATTCTTCTTCCAAAGTCTTCAAATTACCATTTAACGTAGAAATTTCTTTAGAGGCTTCTGAGTAAGGTCTAGTCTTTTCTTTCAAATCTTGAACTAATTTCTTATAATCCGCTTGTAAACTTCTTAAACGGCGACTAATATCATCTAATGCGACAATATCTTCATCCTTTAAATCATACATACTTTTAATATCTTCTAATTGAACATAGATATCTTTAATAATCTTTGTCGTTTTCTTTAGTTTCTTTTCAAATAATAAAGACTCTTCTTCATATACTCTACGTGCAAAACGTTCCTTTTCAAAATCATTAAAAATAGAATCCAAATAATCTAACATTGTTTTAAGTTCAAACATACAGTCTTCTAAATTAAGTACCCGAATACGATCTAATATGGTACTGATATTTTTTCTTGACTCTTCCATATTATAAGGAATCTTTAAATAACCGAGAGGATACCCTTTTTCTTCCATTTCTTGACTAGTTGCCTCGATTTCTTCGATTCTTCTAGGAATTAATTTTTCAGCCAAAAGAACTAAATTAGGTGTCTCTTCAATAACGATAGCCATATGATCAATCATAGTATCTAAAGCTTTAACAATATGAATCACTTCATCATATTCATTTTTTTCCATGACATTTTCAAAGTCTAAAAATCTTTTTTCAATATTTTCAAACTGTAAATCGATAACATCAGCCACATCTTCATAGTCACTACGATGATTCTGAAAAGTTTTTACCAAATCACGATATTTGGTTTTTAACTTAGTCACAATACTACGATACTTTTCTTCACTTAACGTAATCTCTTTAATTTCATTCAACAATTCATTAGCGCTCTCTCTGGCCTTATAAATCTCTATTTCTGTTTTGGCCATTTTTTTACGAATCGTTTTATAATCTTTACCATTTGTTGACTCTAAATCAAGTTCGATAATCATATCATTAATCAAAGCAATCTTATTATCGCGGATCATTTCAAAACGACGTTGCCAGTTTTTATACTTTTCCCCCATTTTATCATTTTTAATAATGGGCTCCACTTTAGAAAGTTCTGATAAAACTGGAGTAGAAGCAATGATATTTTTTTCTTTATCTAATGTTTCCAGTTCATCTTTAATGGCTTTTACTTTATGTTTTTGAATCACAACTAAAACAACAGTAATACTCACTACTGCGATTACCACAAAAGTACCAACAAGTAATATCACACCATTCACCCAAGTTCACCTCTGTTTATCCTATATATACCATTCTAGCACATAAGTGGGGAATTTTGGATAATTTTTGACAAAATTTAACGACAAAAGAAAAAACAGTTTTTAAAACTGTTGATTTTCAATACTTACTTCCTATTTCAAGCATTTTAGTTTTTAATTTTTGATTATAACTATCCGGTAGAAAATCTATATAAAGATTTCCTTCCTGTTTAACGATTCTAGAAATAGAAGTTTTAGGTGAAGAAAAATAGATGTAAATAACTTTTTCTTTTCATCAGGATAAATGTTTTTCATTAAGTGATCAAAATACTCATTCTTGACATCATCAAAACGCTTAATTAGGCATGAATAACTTGATAAAGAATTGGTGTATTCTAAAAATGACTCGCTTTCTTCTAATAAAGAAAGATTCTTATTTTTTAAAGTGGATTTTTTTCTTCTAACTTTAACTGCCTTTGTAATAAAGAAATCGTGGTTAAAAAATAACTAATTTCACTAAATGTATAATAAGCAGAATAAAAAGCACTATAAAAACTATCAGGATCCCTAGTAATAAAATCATCTATTACAGTAACCCCATCACAACTAGAAATAGTTGGATCTATACCTCTAAGCTTTATAATCTACTTATCGCGGGCAACGAGGCTACAAGCATTTTTTAAAGAAAGTTTATAGCGTCTAAGTAAACGGCTATTTAACGCATGATTGATATCCTCTTTTAAAAAGGTATCACATTTATCGTTCAACCCCATATTAATCAAGTCTGATGTTGGGTAAATTTCTAAGTTAGTTATCATACTTATTTTTCCGACAATAGCTATCTGATTGTTTACTAATCAATAATTATTTCTACAATTTTACAATTTCAAGAGTTTATTGTACTCAAATCATCGTCCAGAAAAGAAACAAGTTGTAAAAAAAGAAACAAGTTGTAAAATAGGATAAAACGAAATGAATCCATCTTATAGACAAAACTTCTCTATACTAATACTATAAGCAACTCTTAATAACTCTGGTATTAGTATAACATTCGAAAATAAAAAACACAAAAGGTTTATTCAAAAAATTGATTGACAATGCTAAAACTTTTCTATATAATAATAACGCATATTCATTGAACAGCACTTGTTTTTCGTTTATTAACGTGTTCTTTGAAGTTAGTAGTAACCTATGCTGTTGGGTGAACCTATTGAAAAGAACTCCCTAGTAAATGGAAAAACACGCATTCAATGCTTATGAAATAAACATTGAAGGAGGAATTTATTATGGCAAGATATACAGGGCCAAGTTACAAACAATCACGTCGTGTTGGTTATTCGTTAACAGAAACAGGAAAAGAATTAGCTCGTCGTCCTTATGGACCAGGTCAACATGGAAAAGATCGTAAAGGAAAACCATCTAACTATGCGGAACAATTAAAAGAAAAACAAAAAGTAAGATTCATGTATGGAGTCAACGAAAGACAATTCCGTAAGACATTCGATGAAGCAAAGAAGATTCAAGGTATTCATGGTGAAAACTTCTTAAGATTACTAGAATCAAGATTAGATAACGTAGTTTATCGTTTAGGACTTGCAACTACTCGTCGTGGAGCACGTCAATTAGTTAATCACGGACATATCACAGTAAATGGAAAGAAAGTAGATATTCCATCATACCGTGTTAAAGTAGGAGACACTGTTGCTGTTAAAGAAAATTCTAAAGACCATAAAGCAATCAAAGCTGCTCTTGAAAAAGTAACGAAACGTGTTGAATATGTAACTTTTGATGATAAGAAATTAGAAGGTAAATTAGTAAGATTACCAGAACGTAATGAACTTAATGCTGATATTAACGAATCACTTATCGTAGAATTCTATAACAGATAAAAAAATTGCCCTTGGTTGGCAATTTTTTTTATGAAAAAAACAGGTAGAAATTTTTATCTATCTGTTTTTAAAATGCTCGGTAAACGAGTTTACGAACCTTTGGTCGTCTTTTCATATAATAAGGTTGTACAGTATATCGATAAAGATAAATTGGTCGATTCACGAATAAAATAAGTGGGGTTGTTGCTTCAGGATAGACCTTAACATTAGAAATATTTCTAGTTACTTCTTTCGTTCTAGCTAAATAAGAAGTATATTCTTGATATAAAGAACAAAGTGCCATTATCATCATTAAATTTTCTACATAACGCCCTCGTTCATAAATAGACATATTAGAACGAGTTTCAGAAACATTATTGTTCTTTTCCTGATAGAAAGGTTTAGCTTGAGCAGTTGTGTTAAAAGAATTGGGCTCATAAGAATAAGATTCATAGTACGTTGGATTTTCTTGTTTAGAATGATAAGTATCATACTTACTATATCCATCAAACGTAGTATTCGTCTGTTTCTTTTGAGAAGTAGTTGTCTTTTGCTCTTCCTTCTTTGCTCTTTCTTGTTTTAAAGATAAATCAAATTCCTGTCTTTTCTTAGCGTTAGAAAGAACTTGATAAGCATCACAAACTTCACGAAACTTTTCTTCCTGACCTTTATGTTCATCAGGATGATACTCTTTTACTAGCTTACGATAGGCTTTTTTTATTTCCTCATTAGAAGCATCTTCGGATACACCTAATACTTGATACCAATTTTTTATCATTATATCCCTTCTTTACAAGTGTATAGTATACAATAAAACGGCTAAAAATGCAATTAACTCAAGAATTTTTCGTTAATCTTCTCGACATAAGTCTCATCGAAACGAATACAGCGTATTGACTTCTTCTCTACCACAGTAATGATGGAATCCACTTTTTCAAAAGAATGGTTCTCCCCATCTACCGCAATCAACAAGGCTTCATGACCTTTTTTAGGAAGAAAAGTAACTACTCTATTTTCTGGGATAATTACCGAATTACGAAGTGTTCGATTCACTTTAGAATTTAAGGGCGCAATTGGTGTAAGTTGAAGAGTATGAAAATCATCAAACACAACACTACCACCAAACGATAAATTATAAGCCGTTGAACCGATAGAAGTAGCAACTAACATACCATCACCCACATAGTGTTCCAATAATTGCTGATCGATTAATACATCAAAATAAGTAGTATTTAAACATTTATCGCGAATGACAATCTCATTTAATGAGTAGAAAAAGTGTGAATCCTTACCACTTTGTACTACCGTTTCTTGAACTCCGATTTCAGAAAATCGAAACTGACCATTTTTTAAAGAAGAGACTAACTCTTCAATAGAATCTAGTTTCCCCTCTTGAAGAAAACCAAGCGTCCCAGCATTAATTCCCAAATAATAAATATTACTATCAAAGTTATTGCTTCTTACCATCCGCAAAAAAGAGCCGTCCCCACCAATCGCAATAGCTAAATCATAGTGTTCCTCTTGGAAAATAAAGCCCGCCTTTTTCATTGCTTTCTCCACAACTTTAGCAATCCTTTTGGCTTTTTGATTCTCATTAACAAATAGCTTTACAGTATTTAACTTTTTAATCATGATTGCGATTATACCTAAACAAAGCCGAAGGACGATGTCCTCCACCCGTTTGTACCTTATCTGTTTTTACCGTCTTTTTCGCAATAATTCGACGAAAAGCAGGATCCAACAACTTCTTTCCTAAAATCACTTCGTATACCTGTTGAAGTTCTCCTAAAGTAAAGTATTCTGGCATCATATTAAATACGATATCCGTATACTCTACCTTATTCTTTAACCGCGAAATTCCCGAGACGATTACCTTTGCATGATCAAAAGCCAAATGGTCATCTTTCTTTACAAAATATTCATAACGATCACTCGTGGGGCTCTTTAAACGCTTACCAACAACAATAGGAAAACTTTCTGTTCCGTTATCGAGAGTTACTTGAATTTCCTCTTCATCCTCCAAAATATGCATCGTAAACCAAGCTGCATTTTCTGGTAAATGATCCCGCAAACGATTCTTATCAACTAACGCAATATAAGCAGTACTGACAATACGCATTCTCGGATCGCGATCAACATCACCAAAAGTATAAAGTTGTTCCATGTAAATATTTTTCAAATTAGTCTCTGTTTCCAAAATACGCCTAGCCGCTTCATCGATTGTTTCATCTACCCTTAAAAAACCACCAGGCAGACACCATTTATCTTTAAAGGGATAAGTATTTCTTTTTACCAACAATACACTAAACTTTTTTTCGGATAGTTTTCGGTAATTTTCCACTTCTTCACTAGAAACACTAAAAATTAATACATCCGTAGTAAGAGCGATACGATCAAATTGACTAGGATCATAGTCTCGTAAAAATTCTTCTTCAGAATGATACTCTTTTTGAGCCATTTTCTTTCACCTCTCTTATATCCAATTTGATTATAACATCAGCATGATGAAAAAGACAAGTAAGCAATCAAAGTATAGATAATAACATTTTACCGACTTCTTGAATTACTGTTTCCTTATTTTTTTCTCGTACAAATTGATGAACCTGAATACAATTTCGGTAAAAACAATTATTTTCTCGATCATAGATACTAAGATAAACCATATTTCGTTTTTCCGGTTGAGAATTAGCTGGATCAATACAATTAAGCATACCTGTTATGCCAACACCATAATCACTATCCGCAAACTGACTAATAACGTAGCTCATTTGATCAGCTACTTCTTGACTATAGACCGTATACTGATCAATTACCTCTTTATCAACTCCCATTTTTACTTTAGCTTCGTTTGAATAAGTAACTGCAGAAAACCGAAGTACTTCACTTGCTCCTTCAATATCAGTAATACAATTAACTACACCTCCACCTGTACAAGATTCCATTGTCGCAATCGTCTTTTTCTGATTTTTCAATAACTTTACAATTTCTCGATAATCTTCTAACATACCTATCCTGCCTTTCCCTATTATCACTAGTATACTACATTTTTTAACCAATATATTTCTTAAAACGTACCTTAGCTTTTTCTTGATCCCAATTTCCATCAAAATATGGGTTCCATGAATAATAATCAAATTCTGTTTCTAATTTTTCTTTATCATAGTTAGGATACAAAATACCATCATTGACATAGTCAATAATAATATTTGTCGCAATTAAGGTACCATTTTGACGTAATTTTTTCATTAGTTCAACTGCTTTTTCTGTTTCAGGAACATTACGATTCATGATCCTCAACACCTCAGGGTCAAAACTTTGAACAGGACAGTGAACAATCTTTAATAACCCTTCCTCGCTAAGTGCCAACAGTTCCTCTGCACAAAGATTCAAATTTTGGGGTTCCACATTTCTAATCGAAATATCCTTTTGATATAGATGTGCAATTTGACACCACCCTTTAATCTGATCCGCTGTTGGACTATCAGAAATTAATACTACATTTTCATGATTTAAAAATTCTTCTATTTGATCTTGTGGAATCGTCGTATAAGCATCCCCTCTAGTATGACGAATCGTACAATACTTACATTTACCATGACACCCAGCCCCAATCTTTAATGGATAATCATTACGGAATAAATTACCAGGAGCTAAAGTTTCTTTCGTTTCTTCAAAATTCGGTACCCAAAATGGTTTTTCATAATGCACTAGATCCATTTTGTCTAGTTCTTGACCAATTACTCTAACGACATCTAAACGTCTACAATAGTCTGGTAACAAAATATCCATCCGTTGAGCCAAACAACCACCAACATAAATATTCTTTCCTGTTAGTTCATGAAGTTTTTCGGCGACTTGTAAATCATTCAAAACAGCTAAGTCCGTTACTTGGCAGCCAAGCACTACTATACTATCAGCATCCTTCGGATCAGATACCATTCTATCTGAATAACGATTAGCCCAAGATAAAAAGTCACTCCACACTGACATACAAGCAGCGCTAGTTGTATAAATTTTCCCTTCTAAATCCTTTTCATCATAAATTATTCCTTCTCCAAAAATATTATTTACTTTTTTCATTTTTCTTTCCTCCCTTATTTTTCCTCTCGATATAAATGATGAGACTGAATATAATTTTCTACCTTCCAATCTAAAGCTAGATTGACATTCTTTTCCTTCTTTTTCTGAAAAGAACTTCTAATATCAGTAGAAGAAATATCATCATGAATCTGATCAATCAGAATAATATTTCCCTTACCTAAACTTTCCTTGATCTTAGTAACATCATCCTCCTTTCTCAAAATCACTAAAATAGGATACGTATCTAAAATATAAGAATAATTTTTCCAAGTAGTAAACTCTTTTAAATTATCCGAACCACAGATAAAATAAATTTCATCATTAGGATAACTTTCTTTAAAATAATCTAACGTTTGATAAGTATAAGTTAAGGTATTTTTTAACTCATAGTCTGAAACACGAAGTTCTGGATAACCCTCGATCATTAACTTCACCATTAGATAACGGTGTTTACTATTAGCAAGACCATTCTTCGTATAACGGTCTCCCGTCGGAACAAAGATAACAGAATCTAAGTAACCAGCTTGAACAAGGTAAAGTGCAATCTGTTTATGCATCCGGTGTGGAGGATTAAATGAACCCCCAAAAATTCCAATTTTCATCTTTATAACCTCCTTTTTATTTTTTTCAACACTTCATTTTGATCATCAAATATGGCTTTTAGTGAGCCCTTATGATGAAGAGTATGAATAATATTTGCTAACCTTGGCGCACAATTGACATCCTCGTACCATTCTTCCTTTTTAATCGTAGATGGTACATAAGATAAATTCGTGGCATAGAGTTTATCAAACAATCCTTGTTGATAAGCAGAAATGAACTTATCCACACCTTCTGTTAATAACGCAAAAGTCGCCACCAAATAAACTTTTCTAGCCCCATGTTCCTTTAAATACTTAGCAACCTCTAGCATCGAAGTACCACTAGCGATTAAATCATCGACCACAACAATATCTTTTCCTTCCACTTCCGTACCTAAATAAACATGTTCAACTATCGGATTTTTACCATCTACAACTTTGCTTAAATCCCGTCTTTTATAAAACACACCCACATCACAACCTAAAATCTCTGCGTAATATCTTGCTCTTTCCATAGCACCCATGTCAGGACTAACAACCAATAAATTATTGATTTCTTCTTTTTCAATCAACTGAGATAATACATCATGAGCCACATAGAAATTTTCAAAAGGAAGATTAGGAATCGCATTACCAACATTAGGATCATGACAATCAAAAGTAACAATATGATTAACCCCTAAAGCCTCTAATTCCTTTAAAGCAATCGCACAATCTAAAGATTCTTTTCCCTTACGACGATGTTGTCTAGATTCATAAAGAAGCGGCATCACAACCGTAATCTTAGACGCATAACCACTTATCGCAGAAATTACTCGCTTAATATCTTGAAAATGCTCATCCGGAGACATATGGTGACAAAATCCATGCATCGGATAAGTAAGAGAATAATTACCAACATCACTCATAATATAAATATCTTGATCCCGTACAGTACCATTAATTTTTATTTTACCCTCACCATTATTAAAACGATCTCTAGTAATGGGAATCACATGAGAATCATTAGTATTCTCTAATCTTTTCAATATCTCATCTGTCTGATTACCAAGTTCTTGAATATTATCTAATACAATTAATTTTAAATTAGAAATCATAGCCCACCTCTTATTAATACTTTATTAATAACATAATTCAAAAAAATAATTTCTTTTGTTATTAACATTATATTAATAACAAAAGGTTTTGTCAACCCCTAATACTAAAAAAATAAAAATAATCATAAAATATCTTAAAAAGAGGGTCCCAATGAATGAAAAAAAGTTAACCAATCAACAATTATTTATCATAGACGGTCAATTAGTTGGCTGTGTATTATACATGCTCTCTCTTGTTGCATCGATTATCATTATCGCCAATCAACGAAAAAGAGCTCTAAATCAAGAAGAATTCTTAACAAATGAGGAATCGCAAAACATCGCTTTAATCAATAAAATTTCTATCGTTTTACTCATTCTTTGGTTCTTATACTTAAACTATAAGAGCTATCAACTAGCGAAAGATACCAATCAAAATACTTCTTCCTTAAACGCTCAGATATTTGCTTCTTTCCTGTCTCTTGCTGCCGGTTTAATTACCCTTTATGTCGTCGCGACTGACTTTAATAATACAAACTTTCAAACAGCAGAGATTGAAAATTCTTATCTCTAACTTCAATTATTTCAAAAATTATGTTATAGTTAGTGTAAGAAAGTTGAGTGGATAAATATGGAAGAATTAGGAATAATTATCGCTCCTAACGGTGAATACATGAAATTTGGGAAATGGATTCCTAGAACAGAAAGAAATGAAGAAGACAGTAACGTCTGGCATTCAGATAGTTTTTTAAGTCAAGTCTACCCGACTCCTTGGTTTCAACAATTACATATTCCCTACAACGATACTTGGGAAATTCACAGACAAATCGATAACTTTGCGAAAAATGGTACCATTATCATTTTAAATAATCAAGAAATATCCAAAGATAAACTAAGAACAGGAATCGTTTTAGCTGGACCAATAGATATGACACCAGAACAAATAGCCACTTTGGAACAAGAAAAAGAACGCCTCGTTACCTTTGAAAATAATGACTATTCCTTTATTGATTTATTTAATGAAAATGGGGAATACGACATAGAAAGAAGTTTCTATCACTTAACTGACTTTTACGACTATATTGAAGAAATAAAAGAAGAGAAAAAAACTAGATAATAAAACAAAAGAGCTAACTATCAGAGAACACTACTGATAGTTTTTTTGTTTCTATGTATAGAATCCAATTAGTTTAAAACAGGAAAAAATGGGAAAAATATTAACGTTATCCATAAAGTATCTAAATAGTACAAATAAAAATATTAACCGATAATATTGTCAGAAATGTCGAATTTGCGGTATAATAGTCTAAAATAGACTACGAAGTGAATTGTTTCATCATAAGTAAAGGAGGAAAAATGAACAAGTATAAAAAAATTATTCAAAATAAATATAAAATCTTATTTTTGTGTTTTTCCATCCTATTAATTGTCGTTATTTTTAAAGAAAGTTATGCTTATTTTACCGCGACTAGTCAATCCATAGCTCAACAAGTAGCAACTGGAGAAATCATCTGTGATGTAACGATAGATACCAATCCCAACTATATCGAAAACAATATTGCTTATTTCAGAGTTAAAGTGACCAATACAAAAGGTGGAAAAACTAATCCCACTCCAATTAAATATCAATTAACGCTTCAAAATGAAGAGGGATCAAATGGAATATTCTACTATATTGATTCAGAAGGAAACACAAGTAGTGAAACAGGGGAATATTTGAGTACAATTACTAGTCAAGAATATACTTTTGGCACAAGTGAAGAAACAAGAGAATTTAAAGTATATGTCAAGGTACCAAGTGGTCTAAAAGAAACTGTAGACTTTAAAATAGATATCAATAGCGAACAAATATGAAGGGAGGTAGATTATGAACAAAAACTTAATTATTCTAGGTGCACTGCTAATCCTAACCAGCATAATATTAACTTTAAATAATAGTTTTTCTTACTTTG
>DVKF01000047.1 GCA_018716115.1 Candidatus Alloscybalousia intestinigallinarum | reverse complement strand
TCTAGTGTCTCCACTAGACCAATATCAAAAAGTACATACTGTAGTATAAATTGAACCGCCGTATACGAGAACCGTACGTACGGTGGTGTGAGAGGGGCAAAATAATTTATTTATTTTCCTCTACTCGATTGTAATTATGGTATAATAGAAAACAGTGGATGTGATAACATGTCAAAAATTGATGATATTAATAGGTTAATTATTGAAAGTAAATTATCTGGAGAAATATTTACAAAAGAAATTAGTGATGGACATCATACTTTTAGCGAATTGTATAGACATAGAATTGTTTTATTTTGTACTTTATGTAATTTACTACCTGAAATATCATGGAAATCAAAAAAACATTTTGATGAAGAAAGTGATCCGATGTTTAATGATAGCTTTATAGCAGGAATTAATACTCCAGAAGGAGTTGCTACCTATCACGTTAAATTAAAATATTGGGAAATGTTTAATATTCCAGAATTGGAAAGAGCTCCAAAATATGAACAATATGATTCGGATGATGTTATAGAAAGAGTATATTCGTTGTCAAAAATTAAAATCAATAACAGATAGTTATAAGATGAATTTTAAAAAAGTTTACTAATTTGATATATAAATAGACTTTTGACAAAATTATATAAATATGATATTATAAATATGTCAAGGAAACTTGCATAAAATAAAAAAGGGAACATTCAGTTTTTCCGAGTTGAATGTCTACCCAATAATTTGCCTTATGGCACTTATTCAGCGACACTTATTCAAGCGAATGAGTGTCATTTTTTTATTACTACTATCATAATGATAAGGAGAAATAAAATGATAGCAATGAGCTTAAGAACTTTTATAATAAAAGTCCTAGTTTTCATCTTTATCAAACCTCCTCTCTATAAAGATTAGAGGTAGACACTCAACAACTGATATTCCCTACAAAAAGTATACTATTGAATGTATTAAAAAACAAGCGAACAGCTATATATTTATTAAAAATATTTTATAGTAAAATTTGTTATACTAATGTTAGAATATTGTTAAAAAATTGTTCACTATCGCAAAAATGTATGATATATTGTTACTGTACTGAGGTGGAGGTACGCTTTTATATGAGGTTCGGTATCTACCCACTAAAGGCACCAGATTGATAGTAAACTCGAACTTTTGAATTTTTCGATAGTTCGAGTTTTAATATGCTTTAAAATTATGTTATACTTTTTATAGAAACTAAATTCATTTTGACAATATATTTAATAGAAGTTATTTAATGAAACATAGATATTGTAGAAATTGTTATGTGACATATATGGAAATTGTAGATAATATTCGATATGACGGATAGAAAAGATAGTTTTAAGATTGATGGATAGGCGTGTTTAAACTGAAAAATAGGTAGTAATAAGGAGAAAGTTTTAAGATGGAAGTAATAGACGAAAGAAAAGAATTAGAATTATTAAAAGAAGATGTTTTAAGAACGGAACAAGCGAGACAAAAATATTCTAGTGGTTATTATCGATTATCTTTGGTTTCTGTAGAAGAAAATATTGGCTTGTGGAAGAAAAGGTATTTTAATGATGATGAAGAAGATTATTTTTATACTGATTTAGAGGGAAATCTATTATTTGATGGAAGAAATTTTCAGTATGCCACGCCGTTTTATCATTCTCTAGCTTGTGTAAATGATAGAACAGTTGGATGGTATTTAATAGATATTGAGAAAAAACAATTAGTTTTTCTACCTAAAGAGATATCTTTTGATAATATTAATGGCTTTCGACAGGAAAATTTGGCTTTGTATGATGAAGAAAAGAGACATTGGGGTAGTTATCGTTATATTCCAGAAAGTGTAGAATTTCGAGAAGAAATTCCCTTTATTTGGGATAACTTAGAGTTTTCGCGGGATGATGGTTTTGTCTATACTGGACTTGTCGATCGTAGTCCTATTTATTTTGGTGCTGATAAGAGAAGAGTTTTTCAAATTAACGCGGTTAAACTTCCTATTGATAAAGCTTATGATTTATCTTATTATCAGTATTTGATGGAGACTTATCGAGTAGCGATTAATCAGAATACCATTCGCTATATCACGGAAGAGTTAGAAAATTTATATAGTCAAGCTCAAGAAGAACGTTTAATTCAAGCTTATATTGGTAGTGCTTATTCTCTTAGTGATTATTATTTTGAGGAACGAGATCATAAAAAATATCAGCGAAATGATGGGGCTAAGGTTGAATTAGGAGATCTTGGTGATTATCAAAAAGTATTGGCTAAAGTGGTCAAATAGGATGAACTTTTTGATTTTGAACTAGTAAAGATGTAAAATATATTATACGAGGAGAGATTATCGTGAATACTAATACAAAAGATATTTTAAATGAGATTAAGAATTTAACTGTCTCGGAGAGAAGGAATCTTTCTTATGAAGAATTAAAAGAAATGTTACCTAAGCTTTCTTGTAATGAGATTATCGAGATGAGTAGATTGATTGGTTATCCGGTATTTACTAGACTTTGTATGGGAGAAATTGGTCATCATTTTGTTTTGTTACAAGATGGTGCGGCAGCGATTATTGTGAATGCAGAGGGACAAATTTTACTACAAAAACGGCGAGATAATGATGAGTGGGGATTACCCGGTGGATGTCAAGAAGTAGGAGAAAGTTTTTCTGAGGTAATTATTCGAGAAGTAAAAGAAGAAACTAATCTTGATGTTGATCAGCTTCAATTGATTGATGTTGTTTCAGGAATGAGTAGAAAAAATGCTTATCCAAATGGTGATGTGGTGATTAACAATACAATTTTATATTATATCGACCAATATCATGGTGAGTTGAAATGGGATGAAGAGTCAAAAGAACTTCGCTTCTTTGATTTAGAACAATTACCAGACGAGGATAAGCAAAATGATCCTGATTTAATTAAAGTATATAAGAAATGGAGAGAAAAACATGAAACTAAAAGATAATGTTGCGTTAGTGACTGGAAGTAGTAGAGGAATTGGTTACAAAATTGCTCGTTTGTTTTTACAAGAAGGAGCTAAAGTTGTTGTTTGTGGTAGTAGAGAAGAAACGGTAAAAGAGGCAGCTAGACAACTTAAAGAAGAACTTTCATTGCCTGAGGATAGAATTTATCCAATGATTTTAAATATGAAGGACAAAGAAGGAATAAAAAGTAAAGTAAAAGAAGTAATTGATAAATGGGGAAGAATCGATATTTTAGTCAATAATGCAGGAATTACTTCTCAGAAAAATCTAGTGGATTCTACGAACGAAGAGTTTCAAGAAATGTTTGATGTTAATTTCTTTGGCCCCGTTTGTCTAACTAGAGAAGTTGTTTCTTATATGAAGGAGTACGGTGGTAGTATTATTAATACCAGTTCGATGGTTGGCGTTTATGGTGGACGTGGGCAATCCGCTTATGCGACAAGTAAAGCGGCGATAAATGGGCTTACGAAATCATTAGCTAAAGAACTTGGCGAGTATAACATTCGTGTGAATGCCGTAGCGCCTGGTGTTGTTGGAACCGAAATGGTAGAAGAACACGTTACTGCTGAAATGAAGCAAATACTAATTGGTATGACGCCACTAAAACGAATGGCAACACCTAGTGATCTTGCGCCTATCTATTTATATTTAGCGAGCGACGATTCTTCGTTTACGACAGGAACGATTATTCAAGTAGATGGTGGTTTAATTATGTAAGGTGCGGAAAAATATTTCGCACTTTTTTCTTTGTTCTACATATAAAAATATTATGAAAAGAAAAAAGAAGAAGAAAAAAGTTTCTATTATCATTCTAACGTATAATCAGCTTGCGTTTACCAAAGACTGTATCGAAAGTATCCGGAAGTATACTAAGCCGAACAGTTATGAACTGATTATAGTAGATAATTATTCTACAGATGGAACAAGAGAATGGTTAATTGAACAACAAAAAAACAACACGGATATTAAAGTTGTGTTGAACGAAGAAAACCTTGGCTTTCCTAAAGGATGTAATATTGGGATTAGTCAGAGTCAAAAATCTAATGATATTTTATTACTAAATAACGATACTATTGTTACTATCCATTGGTTAGACAATCTAGTTACTTGTTTAGAAAGTGATGAAAAAATTGGGGCAGTAGGGGCGGTATCTAATCATCAAGAAAACTTACAAGGATGCGATTTTATTTATCAAACAATTGAAGAAATGCATCAAAAAGCTTGCCAAGATAATTGTTTAGATCCTACTCGTTGGGAAGATAAATTATTTTTAATTGGTTTTTGTCTATTGATTAAACGAGAAGTATTCGACCAACTGAAGAGTCTAGATGAAGAATATTCCCCAGGATATATTGAAGATAATGATTTATCTCTTTCTATTATTCGTTTAGGATATCGCTTAGTTCTTTGTCATGATGTCTTTATTCATCATTATTTGGGTACTTGTTTTCGAAAAGACAATACTGAATTTCAAAAACTATTAGCGAAGAATCGGGCTTATTTTTTTCATAAATGGGGCTTTTCTCCTTTTGCCTTTGATGCAGTAAAAACCGCTTCTTTAGAAGTGTTACCATCTAATCTTCATAAGATATTAGAATTTGATTGTGGAATAGGAACTACCTTTTTAAAACTTAGGTATCAACATCCTGATTTAGTGATTCATGGAATAGAAAAAGATTCTCATCAAGCTGCTTTTTCTTCTTTGTATGGTACGGTCTATTCTTCTTTAAAAGAAGTAATAGATACCGATTATGATTGTATTTTTATTGGTAGAGTGTTAGAACGTGTTAGTAATCCTAGAAGCTTTCTTTCTACTCTTAAGTCTTATCTTAAGAAAGATGGGTATATCATTGGTGAGTTTCGTAATATTGCTTCGTTAACTTCGGTTTTATCTCTTGCCGAAGGAAATTGGACTTATGCTAACCAATTTAGTAATTATTTGACGATAACCAATATTTGGACTTTATTCCAAGAGTTATCCTATCAAAATGGTTTTGTCTTTTCTTGGTGTCGAAATTTAGAAACAAAAGAAGAAAAAGAACTGGCTAAGCTTCTCTATCATCGAGATTATGACATTACTTATTATTCTTTTCGTTTTCAAAAATAGTAGAATAGGGTATAATTTTATTAGGTGGTAATATGCATATTTCTTTAATTGAACAGTTTAAAATATTAGTATCTGGCTATTACGGAATAACAGAAATGGATGAGTATGATTTAAAAGTATATCTTTTAAAAGATATTGAAAATTATATTCGTGATTTTTTGGAAGCTAATCCGATAGAAAATTTTGATTATAAAAAGAATGCGGAAGATATATTAGATCGTGTTTCTTTAAAAAGAAAATTACAGGATAGTTTACTCGTTCTTCATTGGATTAATGCCCCAATTGAGATTGTGTTGTTGGTAAAGGCAAGATTAAAGAGCTTGTCCTAAATGATAGATGGGTAAAAGAAGTGGTTATGAACTTTTTTCCACTTCTTTTAGTTTGCTTATCACTAGTTTTTTGTTTTCTAATAATCGCTTTTCTTGGGGCGATTTTTCTATGGCTTTATTTACGTATATGAGAGATTTCTGATATTGTTGTTGATAATATGCGCTGATAGAGAGTAAATCATAGATGGTATGATCCCAGCTGAATGGTTCGTTGATATATGTCTTTTGATGAGTGGTAATCTTTAAGGCGTTTAGACAATCTTCTTCTACTTTAGGCCAATTTTGTTGTTGATATTCAAGTAGCGCACTTTCTACATATGGATCTCTTAGATAAGGAGCTTCTTGAATGGCTTTTTGTAGCCACATCCTAGCTTCTTCTATTCTGTTTAGATGATTGTAACATCTCGCGATAAAACGCATTGATGCTGAACGTTCATCTTTCCAAGTTGCTTTTTCTAAGCTAAGGTGTCTGATTAAGGTATCAATTGCTTGATTCCATTTTCCGTAATACATGTATTCTCGTCCTAAGTAGTGCATATTTCTGTCGTCGGTTGGGTCTTCTTTAACAGATAACTCCAGTAATGGTAGATAAGAACTACGTGATTTTTTTGTATCTGGATAATGGTTTAAGGTCATTGTCGGAATGATAATTTTGTTTTCTTGTTGTTTTCCAATATAAGAAAGTACTTCATGGACAGGGTGTGTCCATTTGTAGTCGTTTCTTGTGTGAATTTTTTCAATATAGAAGTTGACAATTGGCTTGTTGTTTTCGTCTAGGCTCCAATTGTAGTTATAAAGAGCGCGAGTAGTTTCTTTTTGCCAAGTTTTTTCTAATTCCTCTCTCCATCCTGGTACGAAGACTTCGTCTAAATCGGTACAGACACAGATATCGGCATCTTTTGGTATCATTTCTAAAGATTGGTTTCGTGCTTCGTCAAAGCGCCAAGGAGTAATCGTTTTGCTTTTGACGGTTACCTGATGTTTCTTTAGTTTTTTTACGGTGTTATCATGAGAACCGGTATCTAGTACGTATATACCATCCGCTTCTTGCATAGAGTTTACCCATCTATCGACAAATTTTTCTTCATTTTTAGAAATCGCATAGACATATACTTTATATTTTCCCATATTATGGACCTCTTTCTATTAGTTTTGAGCATTTCTAATGATAGATATGGAAGCTGAGTAAGTTCCATTTTTTACTAGATCGAATGGAATTACTGAACTGTTGATTAATCGGAAAGTACTGTTTGCGGCTGCTGTAAATACGGCATTTCCATTAATGGTAGCAGTAGCGTTTTGTGCGAGTGAATTGTGCGAAGCTGATGAAGAAATCAATATTGCGGCAGGGGTTATTTGATTAAGTGTGATGATGACTGGGGCAGTAGTTGGCGTATAGCTCGGTTTATGTCCACTGCTGTTTTTCACGTTAGCCCACCAATGGATGATGTATTGACCGGGTTGTAAAATAGTAAATACACCATTTACTGGATTATAGTTAACATTACTGCTTAAGTTTGTTGTTGTGAATAGGATAGGGTTACCGGTATTTACAGTACTAGTTGTTTCATCATGTGCCATTAGAGCAGCTGTAGTTATTGTTGGAGTAGCCCCTGTTGCACCTGTTGCACCACTTGGTCCGGTAGGTCCTGTTGGTCCCGTCAGACCTGTTGCCCCTGTAGGTCCAGTAGGACCCGTTGGTCCCGTAGGCCCTGTTGGCCCCGTCAAACCTGTAGCACCCGTTGGCCCGGTAGGTCCGGTAGCTTCAATGACATAAACCAAATAATAAATGGTCTGTAAGTATTAAAAATTGAAAAACAAGTTTCAAAATTTAAATATTTAATGATGACGTGAAACTATTTTGAATGTATTAATTTCTGGTAATCATACTAGGAGTTTTTAATGATTGGCGTTTACTTAAAAGTTAAAATGTAAAAAAATAGCTTGAATTAATTTAATTAATTTTATATACTTTACTTGAGTAATATAATATTCTATTATGAATAAACAGTAGGTGATAATGATATGTACAACTTTAATTTGCTTGTTGGAGAGAAAATAGTAAAAATTTTTGATAGATTATTAATTAGACAAAGTGATAAGCAAAAAATACTTTCGGCAGTATTAACAAATAAAAGATTATTATTCTTTGAGTTTGTAAATAGTAATCCTGCAGAAACATTAAGAACTGCACGTGGCGTATCTTTTATTGGAAGTAAAGATGTAATTTATGAAATAAGCTTGAATACTATAGAGTCAGTTGAAAAAGATGAATATTATTTAATTAATTTAAAAAATAGTGTTAGTTTTGAATTTGAAGATGAAGAATTATATGAGTTGTTAAAAAATGAGCATAATTAATTAATATTATATAATATAAAATTAATGGGTTATTATTTTATTGAGCAGTACTAGATGTTTTTAGTGCTGCTTTTTTTAGAGGTGGTATTATGAATCAAATAATAATTGGTAGATTCATTGCTGAATTACGAAAAAACAAGGGTTTAACTCAGCAAGAATTAGCACAAAAATTATATGTTGACAGAACTACAGTTTCTAAATGGGAAGTAGGCAAAATAGTATTAGTATAGAGAATTTGTTACAACTTACTTCTATATTTGATGTATCTATAGATGAATTAATATTTGGTCAAGAGTTTCAGAATAAAAAGTAAGTTACTTTTTATATCTGATGTTGCGACACGCATGTGTTAAAACTATGGTGTGAGAGTTACCTGTGGGCTTGGTAGTAGGAACCACTAGCCAATAGCAAGTGTGTCTATCGTGAGGTGGAATCTGAAGGAAGCAAAGCTGTAGGCAAAATCTTGACTCGACGGATAGGAATCACATATAAAAACTGTATAAATTGGACGAGGTTGTCACACAAACTGGAGTCCGATACTACAAAGATTTAGATAGTAAATGTGGTGAGTAAATGAGATGAAAGAGTTAACACTTACCATGCGAGTTCTTGATGGTATGTTATCTATTATATGATTTAAAGATACAATAGAGAAGTAATCTATACAGAGATGTATAGCTGAACATTAAGAAGTCAGTTCTTGTCATAGTAGTGATGAAATATAGGAAACTATATGGAGCAAAGGGCAAGACGTTAATGATAATCTGTCGCTCAAACATGTAAGATATAATAAAATCCAGATAAGTCAAAGGAAAGACTCTCACTTACGAGAGTATGTTGGAAACAGAGGGTAGTAAGTAGCAGGTGATTTGTATCTTTAACGTAAAGTAAAGACAATGGATTAGAATTAACGAACCGTCGAATATGGAACTGTACGTTCGGTGGTGTAAGAGGACGGCAGTTAGTCACCGCCTCCTACTCGATTAGATATAATTATTTGTTAGAGCCTTTATATATTGTTGATTCATTAGATGTGATTATTAATCTCTTTATTTATTTACCTTAAAGGTTATAATTAAGTTGTAGAAGATAGGAGGAGTGATAACTTTAGATGATTATTTAATATGCTAATTTTTCTTCAAGGTTTTGCTGCGAATTTTTATAATTGCTAAAAGAAAGGAAGTAAGGGTATGAATAAGACATTAATTAAGCTTTTTAAGTTATTTACTTTTGCGTTTATATTTACAATATCATTAAGTACTAATGTTTTTGCTTATGAGGATATTTATTATATTAATAGTAACGATGTGAGTTTCACTGAAGAACAATATATTAATTTGGTTAGAATGGGATTTACAGAGGAAGAAATAGATGGTATAACTAAAGAACTATTTGAATCATATGGTGATATGAATCAAGTAAGACTGGATAAAACTGTTACAAAATATTTTAGAGAAACAACATTAAATGATTCTACATATGTGGAGGAAATTTCTGAAAGAGAGTATGAAAATGAAGTTCCTAATTTGAGCTTGAATTTAGTTTCTCCTAATTCAAATTCTATTCATGAAACTAACTATAAAAAAATCACTTTAACTTCTTATCAAGTGGATATAACCCGTCCAACTGAAAGATTTGTTGTTTCTGACTTGATATGGAAAAAATTACCTAATGTTAGAAGCTATGATATTTATGCTGCAAGAGTAAGTGGTGGATATATTACTAATGGTACTCAGTTTGGGTCAATGACAGCTACCGGAACAAAGTTTGATAGTAATTGCGCTCCGATGGGTACACAGGATTATACTAATACATATTCTTCAGGTAATAGTGCTTGGAACATTTCAAATGGAACATTTGGATATACTGGTGTGGGTTTTACTTCTGAATTAAAAAAGGTACCTTATGTATGTATAAATGATCTTGGTATGTATAGTGCTTCTGTTTCTGGTTATTCAGCGCGACTATCATTTAAATCACAGACTGGCACGACAGTTTATACAAGCTATCAACATGCTTCAAAAGATGTTTCATATAATTCAGTTTATCATGCATATAGTTTTTCAAGTTCGGGTTTAGGAAAGGTGATTTATTTTAGTAATTCTACTTTAAGAAATTCTTATGATGCCATGGGTGGAGTGGAGTTGACTTTATAAAATATAGTATGACGAAATAGGGTGTCATTGCTGAATTTTGACAACTAATTTTATTGAAGATAAACATAGATACCAAATTAATAAAACTTATTGGAATTAATAGATTAGGATAGGTTTTATTATCTTTGAATTAAGAATTATAATGGTAAGTATATATAAATTGGATAAGAATAGCACTCTTCTATTCTTATCTTTTTTTGTTTGAATAAAATTTTATAAAGAAAGAAATGAGGTGTTTATTTGAAAATAGTTTATAGGATAAAAAATGAATTTAATGTTGTTAACACTATGACCGAAAGTGAGTTAAAACTTTTATTTAATAAAAAGCTTTTAAAAATAATATTTCTTATTGAAGAAAAAGATTGAATTTAATTTAGTTAATTTATCAATAGATTTATTTAAATCAGTAGGGGAGTTTGATTTAATATGAAGAAAGTAGTTGAAACATCAGAATTTATTATTAGAAGAGTAGTACTTTATTTAAGAATTTCGAAAGAAGATATTGATAAGCCTACAAAAATGGCGATAAGTGAGAGTATTAAAAATCAAGAACTTATGCTTCGTGAAGAAGTAGCTAAGCATCCAGATTGGCGAATAGTAGGTGTTTATTGTGATGAGGATTTTTCTGGTGCTGGTAGTTACAGACCTGATTTTGAAAAGGTGATTGAACTTTGCAAAAGTGGTGAAGTCGATATTGTTCTATGTAAGAGTCAATCACGATTTTCAAGAGATATGGAAATTATTGAAAAATATCTTCACAACAAGTTTATAGAGTGGGGTGTTCGCTTTGTTAGCTTGATTGATAATGCCGATACTGAGAATAAAGAAAATAAGAAGTCTAGGCAAATAAATGCACTCGTAAATGAATGGTATTTAGAAGACTTGTCAGATAATATCAAAGCTACTTTTAGAGCTAAATGGAAAGCTGGTGAATGTACTTCTTCATTTGCTAAATATGGATTAATAAAAGATCCTAAAAACAAAAATCATTTGCTTATTGATCCAATTGCTAGTTGTGTATTAAGACAAATAGGTAATATGATTTTGGCAGGATATGGTCAGGATAAAATAGCTAATATATTAGAAGAAAAAAACATCCCTAGTCCATATGAATATAAGATGATAAATGGTTGTAAATTAAAAATACCTGCTTTTAAAAAAGAAGGCAAAGCTGTTATTTCAAAAGCAGGTACTTATATAATTAGAATTTTTTTGTATAATAGTTATAAACGTATATTACGGAATATTAAATCAGTTTTTGTTTTTGGAACTGACAAAATAAAAAAATATAATTCAAAAATTCACATTAAAATTAGGTCTATTGATGAGAATTTGAGGGTTTACTACACAACAAATCCTTCACTAAATAATATAGAAGAACTAGATATCAATACTATTGATTTTAATAACAATTTATGGAATGAGTTAAAAGTTAATGATATTGTTCCAGATGACGTGAGTTATATTTCTTGTTTTGTTCAAGAATTGGATCGGTTAATAGAAGTTAGTTTTGAAGTGGAATTGAAATTGGATGTGAATCAATCACACGATATTTATAAATTGTTTACTAAATCGGTTGCAGTAGATACTGATATAGTTTTTTCTTTTGACTGTGAGATAAGAAGGAAATATAAATGGAATGGTAGAGTTATATATAAAATGTTAAGGGATGAAATTTATAATGGTACTTTAACGCAAGGAAAAACTAGAAGAATAAGTTATAAAAATCATAAATGTATTGTGGCAAAAAAAGAACACTGGGTATCAGTTGATAATGCTCTTGAAAAGGTATTTGATGATGAAACATGGTTGGCTATTCAGAAAAAATTAAATGGAGTTGGTCGTTCCGGTGCAGATGGGGTTAAACATATTTTTAGTGGGAAAGTATATTGTGATGTATGTGGAAATGTTTTGTATAAAAATTCTAGTCGTATTAGTAGGAATGATGGTAAGATAGATTATTTATTATGCAGTGATAAGCAAAATCATTGGACTAATTGTGACAATAATAGATCTATACGATTAGATAAATTAAAAGATTGTATTTTACAGTCTTTAAATAATCTTTTAGATCAATACTATGATTATAAAATTTTAACTAAATTATATGAAGAAATAGTTGATAATGATTTATTTAAAGAAAAAATATTGAATCTTAGTAAGGAAAAAAATGATATACAAGTTCTTATTGAAAAGAAAAATCTCATTTTTCGTCAATTATATAAAGATAAAGCAATGGGAATTATAGATGAAGGCGATTTTATAGCTTTACGTAGGAATTATAAAGAAGAAGTAGATAGATTAAATGAAAGATTATTAACAATAGAGGGTGATTTAAAACTTATAGAAGCAAAAAAGAATAAATTAAAAAATGAAGATAGTTTATTTTTTAAATATCGTCATTTGGAACTTTTGATACCTGAATTGTTAGATGAATTTATAGAAAAAATTAAAATAGGGAAAATTAATCCTGATAATAATATTAGAGAAATAAAAATAGTTTGGAATTTTGAAACTTAGTTAATTATATGTGTGGATAATGTCATTGCTCCCGTTGGTCCTGTAGGTCCAGTCAAACCTGTAGCTCCTGTAGGTCCAGTCGGTCCTGTTAAACCTGTAGCACCAGTTGGTCCACTAGCACCAGTTGGTGCGTATCGGAATTTCTTCTTAGACGTCAAGTAAAAAATGTTTAGAATATTCTTGACAATTGAATGATTATTCAACTATAATTTAAATAGTTGAATAACCTTTCAACTGATAACGTAGACTAAAAAGGAGGAATGAATATATGGCAAGAAATGAGTTTATCTGTGATTGTAATGTGATTCATCAAGAAGCAGTAGATAAGGTATTATCGGAGTTGCCTAATGAAGATACTTTTAATCGGCTAGCTGATTTATATAAATTAATTGGTGATACGACAAGATGTCGAATCTTATTTGCTCTTGATCAGGATGAAATGTGTGTTTGTGATTTAGCGAATGTTTTAAATATGACTAAATCTTCCATATCTCATCAATTGGCTGTATTAAGAAGAAGTGGTATTGTTAAATGTAGGAGAAATGGTAAGGAAGTTTACTATACTTTAGATGATGATCATATCGTAAAATTATTTGAAATTGGATTAGAACATATTAATCATAGAGGATAAGGAGGAATAGAATGAAAAAATATAAATTTAAAATAACTGGGTTAGATTGTGCTGCTTGTGCGAGTCATTTAGAAGATAAGTTACAGAAAATAGATGGAGTGGAAGATGTAAGTATTTCTTTTATGACGGAGAAATTTTCCTTTTCTTGTCAAGAAGATCGTAAAGAGGAAATCCTAAAGATAATAGAAAAGGTTATTCATAAGGAAGAATCTGATGTAGAAATCGAGGAAGTATAATGAATAAAAAAATGAAGAAGAAACTAGGATTAATTATTAGTGCGTCAATATTATTTGTGGTTGCTTTTTGTTGTCCACTAGATTGGATCATACTAAAAAACAGTTTATTTGTTGTTGCTTATTTATTGGTTGGCTTTGAAATTTTAAGAAAAGCCGCTCGTAATATTGTACACGGTCACGTGTTTGATGAAAACTTTTTGATGACAGTTGCTACTCTTGGTGCTTTTGGAATTGGAGAGATAGAAGAAGCAGTTGCTGTTATGTTGTTTTATCAAGTTGGTGAATTTTTCCAAACCTATGCTGTTGATAAGTCTAGAAAGTCCATTACGGCTTTGATGGATATTCGTCCAGATTACGCCAATGTGTATCGTAATAAAGAAATTCTTAAAGTTGATCCTGATGAAGTAAATATGGGGGAAATCATTCTAATTAAGCCTGGTGAAAAGGTGCCTTTGGATGGAAAAGTAGTAGAAGGTGAGGGGATGCTTAATACCCTTGCTCTTACAGGAGAAGCCATGCCTAGACATGTAAAAAAAGATGATACAGTATTAAGTGGATGTATCAGCATGGATGCTACATTAAAATTAAAGGTAGAAAAAGAATTTTCAGAGTCCACTGTGAGTAAAATTTTAGAATTGGTAGAAAATGCTAGTAGTAGAAAGTCAAAATCAGAAAATTTTATTAGTAAGTTTGCGAAATTTTATACTCCAATTGTCGTTGGCATAGCGGTATTACTTGCTCTTCTTCCGCCTATGTTCTTGGGTTGGGATACATTTTCTACTTGGCTTTATCGTGCTTTATCTTTCTTAGTGGTTTCGTGTCCGTGTGCATTAGTGATTTCCATTCCTCTTTCCTTTTTTGGCGGAATTGGTGCTGCTGCTAAGCGGGGAATTTTGGTAAAGGGAAGTAATTATCTTGAGGCCTTATCGAAAACAGAGTTAGTTATTTGTGATAAAACAGGAACATTAACCGAAGGTGTATTTAAGGTTCAAGAGATTAATGGAGTGGGCTATTCTGATCAAGATGTCTTAAAGTATGCTGCTTACGCAGAATATTATTCTCTTCATCCTATTTCTCTTTCTTTAAAAGAAGCTTATGGGAAGGGAATTGATGAGAAGTTGATTACTAAAAATAAAGAGTTGTCTGGAGAAGGCGTTTATTCTATGGTAGACGGAAAAACAGTTTTAGTTGGTAATGACAAATTGATGGAAGAGTATCATATTTCTTATACGAAAAATCATAAAATGGGGACAATCATTTATGTCGCTATCGATTCTAAATTCGCAGGTTCTATTGTGATTAGTGATAAAATTAAAGAAGATGCCTATTTGGCTATGGAACAGTTTAGAAAAAATCAAGTTCAAAAAATCGTAATGTTGACAGGAGATAAGGAAAATATTAGTAAAAGTGTTGCTAAAAAATTAGGAATCGATGAATATCACGCTGAACTTTTACCGCAAGAAAAGGTAAAATTGGTAGAAAGATATATGTCAGAAAAAAGTGCGGATGGGAAACTAGTATTTGTAGGAGACGGTATTAATGATGCACCAGTCCTAGCTTATGCAGATATTGGGATTTCGATGGGCGGTTTAGGAAGTGATGCTGCAATTGAAGCTTCTGATGTGGTTATCATGACCGATCAACCTTCTTTAATTAGTGAAGCCATTCAAATTTCTCATCAAACGATGCGAATCGTGAAGGAAAATATTATTTTTGCGATTACCGTTAAGATTGTTGTCTTACTTTTAAGTGCTTTTGGTTTAGCAACGATGTGGGCTGCGGTATTTGCTGATGTTGGCGTTTCTGTTATTGCGATTTTAAATGCTCTTCGTATTTTAAGAATAAAGAAGTAAGTTAGTTACATAGTAAAATGCAAGTTTTATAAAGCCAACTTTTTCTTTTTTTCTATTTATGGTATAATAAGCCCGCATTAGGTGAACTAGGTGGTGAATAAAATGAAGGTCACAGAAGGAGAATATCGAGAAGCTTTGGAAATATGGAAGAAGGAAAATCCCGATAAAGAATATGGCGAAATTTTTCAAAGAGCTGTAGTAGAAGTAAATGGAAAACAAATTCATATTGGTAAGAGAATCTGTAGAATAAGATACAGTTTAGATAATTTGGATGAAGATACTCGTAAGTATTGGGAATCCAAAGGAGTGCTTAATAATAAACGGACTAGTGAACAGGAATACCGTGAGGCTTTAGAAATATGGAAAAAGGAAAATCCCGGCAAAGAATATAGAGATATCCCTTCTAAGGCTGTAGTTAAGGTGAATGGGAAAGAAATTAGAATTGGTGTAAGAATCAGTACGATGAGAGCTTGCGTAGATAAATTAGATGAAGATGTTCGTAGATATTGGGAATCCAAAGGGGTATTGGAATGGAAAAAAAGTAGAGTTACTGAAGAAGAATATCGGGAAGCACTAGAGATATGGAAGAGAGAAAATCCCAATAAAGAATATAGTGAAATTTCTCAAAAGACGATAGTAGAATTAAACGGAAAACGAATTAGGATTGGTATGAGAATAAGCACAATGAAAATTTGTATGGATCAGTTGGACGAAGATACTCGTAGGTATTGGGAAGCTAAGGGAGTGCTTAATAGTAAAAGAATTAGTGAAGAGGAGTACCGAGAAGCTTTGGAAATATGGAAAAAGAAAAACCCTGATAAAGAATACAGTGATATTCCTCTTAGAGAAGTAATAGAAGTAAATGGAAAATCAATCCAAATTGGTAGGCGAATCGATACCATGAAAGCTAATTTAGATCAATTGGATGAGGATGTTCGTAAATATTGGGAATTAAAAGGTGTACTAGAATCAAAAAGAAGTAGAGTTACTGAAGAAGAGTATCGAGAAGCTTTGGAAATATGGAAGAAGGAAAATCCAGATAAAGAATATAGAGATATCCCTTTTAAGGCTGCAGTTGTGGTAAATGGAAAAAAAATTAGGATTGGTGCGAGAATAAACACTATGAAACGTGATCCGAGTAAATTAGATGAAAATGTTCGTAACTACTGGGAATCAAAAGGTGTCCTAGCTGGTAAACGTTTAATGGCAACAGAAGAAGAATACCGTGAAGCTTTAGAAATATGGAAGAGAGAAAATCCTAATAAAGAATATAGAGAAATTTCTTATAAGACAGTGGTAGAAGTAAATGGAAAACGAATTCATATTGGTAAACGAATCGATAATATGAAACGTAATCTTGATAAATTTGATGAAGAGAGCCGTCGGTATTGGGAATCAAAAGGAGTGTTAGAGGGAAAAAAGTTACTGAAGAAGAATATCGAGAAGCATTAGAAATATGGAAAAGAGAAAATCCAGATAAAGAATATAAAGATATTTCTCAAAAGACGGTAATAGAAGTAAATGGAAAACAAATTAGAATTGGCGCTAGAATCAATACGATGAAACTTTATCTGGATCAGTTGAATGAAGATGTTCGTAAATATTGGGAATCAAAAGGAGTACTAGAACGGAAAAGAAGTAGCATTACTGAAGAAGAATACCGTGAGGCATTAGAAATATGGAAAAGACAAAATCTCGATAAAGAATATAGAGAAATTCCTTATAAGGCTACAGTTATGGTAAATGGGAAAAAAATTAGAATTGGTATAAGAATAAATACAATGAAAGCTCACATAAATCAATTAGATGAAGATGTTCGCAAGTACTGGGAATCTAAAGGAGTGTTAGATAGAAAAAAAGCTACTGAAGAAGAATATCGAGAAGCTTTAGAAATATGGAAAAGAGAAAACCCTGATAAAGAATATAAAGATATTTCTCAAAAGACGGTAGTAGAAGTAAACGGAAAACAAATTAGGATTGGTATGAGAATACGTAATATGAAAGCTAGTCCAGATAAGCTTCACGAAGATGCTTGTAAGTATCGGGAATTAAAGGGAGTGCTTAATGGTAAAAATGGTAAAAGAGTTAGTGAGCAGGAATACCGTGAAGCACTAGAGATGTGGAAAAAGGAAAATCCGGATAAAGAATATAGTGAAATACCAGCAAGGACGGTAATAGAGATAAATGGACGAGAAATTCGTATAGGTGCTAGAATATCGAGGTTAAGGAATGGCATTATTCATTTAGATGCTGAGGCAAGACAATATTATGAAGATAGAAAATTGCTGGAGACAAAAAGAAGGCTAATCTCAGAAATAGAATATCAAGGGGCTTTTGAACTATGGAAGATGGAAAATCCTGATAAAGAGTATTGGGAAATACCTGTTAGAACAGTGGTAGAAATTAATGGTCAAAAAATCAATATAGGTGCGAGAATTAAAGATTTAAAAAGAGGAAAAATTAAGCTGAATTCTGATACTAAAAAATATTATGAAGAAAGAGGAATTTTTGATTCTAAAGAGAAATTGATAGAAAGAAAAAATACTCTTTCTACAATTGAAAAGTATACAAATTGGTTTCATGGCGATTCTGTTAAAGCAAGTCGTGTAGTTCGTTGTTTAACCGATTTAAGAGAAAGAAGAAGAAAAAGTAAAAGAAAAGAATTATCTGTTGAGGAAATATTAAAGAACTTTGATGTTGATTTTGAAACTTTGAAATTATATTTAGAGAGAACTAAAGATAAAGAAGTTAAAAATAATAGTAGACAAAAACAAACTCCACTTGTTTATCAGGGAAAAACGTTAAAAGCCTTTTGTTTAGAAAATGGTTATAATTATGAAGTAATTAGCCGTGCTATTAGGTTGCATGAATTTTGTGAACATGATTCTTTAGAACAGTTAATTAATCGTAGTTTAATTGATTATCTTCATCATGGACAAAAGAAACCTGCTACTTGGGTATATGAGAAGTATGGACATTTAGTGAAGCATATGTTATTAGAGTTAGGATTAGATAGTAATCGTATTTTACAAGATATGAGTAAACGGGTAATTACTTTAGAAGAAGCAATTCGTCATCAAGTTTTTTTACAAACTAGACAATACCGCGAAGATGATTGGTTAGAAGAGTTATATAATTATTTAATCGAAGAGATTAATGTGGATAAAGATAGTAAACAAACAGTAGATGATATTGTAGAGATGTATAAATTATTAGTTACGGAGTATCACTTAACTTCAGAAGAACAACAATTAATCTATACAGCTTTTGTTCGTTATTTGAAAACCATGAGGGAATATCAAATCTTAGATGTGGGATTAGAAACAGATGAGAATAAAAAACTAACTAAAATTAAGGATTATGGTTTAGAAGCAGAAGATATAGAAGAAAGTTATTTTGTCCCTTTAAAATTTGATCAAGGGGTACTTTTAGGAAAGAAAAGCGAATTATACCAAAGAAGACAATTACTTCGTCAATATATCATCGACTGGGACTATTATTCAGAACAGGAAAAACAAGAGACAGTTATCGATAACAATTTCACAGTAGATGAGATAAATTATATAAATACTACTAGAGAACAGATAAATAAAATGATTAAAAAAATTAGATAAAATAAAAAATAGAAGTATAATAGAAGAAAATAGAAAGGAGAACTTTAAATGAAAAAGATAGTTTTAAGAATAGATGGGATGACTTGTAGTGCTTGTTCGTCTGGATTAGAAAAGTATTTGTTAAAACAAAATGGTGTTTTATCGGCTTCAGTTAACTTAGTACTTTCTTTGGCGACTATCGAATATGAAAATTTGGAAGTAAAGGATTTGGAACGCTTTGTTAAGGAAGCCGGTTTTCAAAGTTTAGGAGAGTTTAAAGGAGTAGGCGATTTAGAAGTTAAGAAGGAAGATAAAACAGTTTATATTTTGTTAGCTATTCTTCTATTGGTGATGATGTATCTTGGTATGGGTGAGATGTTAGGACTCCCCGTTATTCCTTTTCTTTCTTCTCCTATGGTTTTATCGACTATTCTACTTTTGATTAGTTTGATTTTTCTTTTCTTTGGAAGAGATATTTTAAAAAGTGGCTTTTTGAATTTAATTCATAAGATGCCTAACATGGATACGCTTGTATTATTTAGTGTTTTCTTTAGTATGATTTATAGTTTATATGGATATGTGATGATTCTTTTAGGAGATACTATGTACTTACATCATTTGTATTTCGAATCTTCTTCGATGGTAATTTATTTTGTAAAATTAGGACGCTATATTGAGTCATTTAGTAAAGATAAAACGAGAGGTGCGATTCAGAAATTAGTTCAAATTACGCCATCTCGGGCAATTTTAAAAGTAGATAATGGTGAAAAAGAAGTAACAATCGACGAAGTTTCTTCAGGAGACATTTTAATTGCTAAAGCGGGAGACAAAATCGCAGTTGATGGTGTTGTCGTTAGTGGTAAAACTTATGTCGATGAGAGTTTTATTACGGGTGAGAGTGCTCCGGTATTGAAGGTAGAAAACAAAAAAGTAATAGCTGGTTCTATTTGTTATGATGGCTATATTGAATATCGAGCGGAGAAAATTGGCCGTGATTCAACGATTTCTGAAATTGTAAAAATGGTAGTTGAAGCTACCAATACGAAAAGTAAAATCCAAAAATTGGCGGATAAAATTAGTGGATATTTTGTGCCAATTATTGTTATTTTAGCGGTTTTTGCTTTTGTAGTTAATCTTTTACTTGGTTTATCTTTTGAAATCAGTTTTACTCGCTTTGTTACGGTGCTGGTTGTTGCTTGTCCTTGTGCATTAGGTTTAGCGGTACCATTAGTAGTCGTTGTTAGTAACGGCTTGTGTGCAAAAAAAGGATTGTTTTTGAAAAATGGTGAAGTGTTAGAAAAAGCGAAAACAATCGATACGATTGTGTTTGATAAAACGGGTACTTTGACATTAGGAAAACTTAGCATCTTTGATTTTCAACATGATTCCAGTTTAACGAATCAAAAGTTTTTAAATATTGTCAGTAATTTAGAAAGTTATTCTACGCATCCAATTAAGACTGCATTTACGGTAACTGAAAAGTTAAATGTTAGTGATTTTGAAACTTTATCAGGGCTTGGTTTGACTGGTAGAATTGGTAAGGATGTCTATCATCTAGGCAATCATAAGCTACTTACTTATTTGAAAATAGATAATCATTATGGTTCAGAAGAAGAAAGATTAACTAAAGCGGGATGTAGTATTATTTATGTTGTTCGTAATAAAAAATTGATTGGTATCATTGGCGTTAAAGATGTCGTAAGAGAAGAAACGAAAAGTGTGATTCATGAAGCACAGCAACGTGGAATCGAAGTGGTGATGTTGACGGGTGATCACTTAGAGGTAGCTAGGCAAGTGGCTTTTGAACTTGGAATTAAGAAGAATAATGTAAAGGCGGATATTATGCCGAAGGAAAAAGCAAACTACATTAAGAATTTAGTGAGTGAAAATAAGAAGGTTATTATGGTAGGAGACGGAATTAATGATGCACCAGCTTTGATTAATGCCACGATTGGAATTAGTATTAATCAGGCAACGGATGTAGCGATGGATTCAGCAGATGTAATTTTAATGAATAATAATCTGTTAAATATTTTAGACTTTATCGATATTAGTAAGCGTTCTTATCAACTGATTAGACAAAATTTGTTTTGGGCATTTTTCTATAATCTTTGTATGATTCCGATCGCGATGGGGATATTTTCTTTTGCTGGTATTACGATGAATCCAATGATAGGCAGTTTGGCAATGACACTTAGTAGCTTAACAGTAGTGGTGAATTCTTTGCGTTTAGGAGGTGTAAAACGAAAATGGAAGTAAAATTTAAAATTGATGGCATGAAATGTGATGGGTGCAAAAGACGAGTGGAAAATTGTTTAAGTACCATTAAAGGAGTGGAATCTTATCAAGTTTCTTTAGAAACAGGAATGTTATTTGTCAAAGTAAAAAAAGAAAAACAAGTCCCTGAAATTATTTCTAAAATTAGTGCTTTAGATTTTTCTATTCAAGAAGTGGAGTAAGTTCCATTTCTTTTTTTTGCAGTTGAAATTTGGATATGCAGCTGTTGGTCCAGTCGGTCCTGTTAAACCTGTATTTCCTGTAGGCCCAGTCGGTCCAGTTGGTCCAGTAGGTCCAGTCAAACCTGTATCACCTGTAGGTCCCGTAGGTCCCGTAGGCCCCGTTGGTCCAGGTAGACCGGCAAATCCTATTGGTCCCGTAGGCCCCGTAGGACCCGTTGGTCCGGTCGGTCCTGTTTCACCAGTAGATGGTCCAGTAGGTCCCGTTGGCCCTATTAGGAAACATCCAAAAGGTAGTTTGGGGAATCGATTTTCACAATCGTCTTTTTTCATTTTTTATCCTCCTTTCTAGTTTAATATATGAAGATTTTTTTTGTTGAATTAGAGCTCTCGCCTAGTTTTAAAAAAAATTATTATTTTATTATAAAATTTTGAATAGTAAATAAAAATGTCAATAAGGTGTGAAATAGATATTAGAAATTACTCTTTTGTGGTATACTAATTACTGTAAAAAGGAGGTATAAAATGAAAGAAGAATGGAGAGGTTTTAAAGAAGGAAAATGGACGACTGAAATCAATGTTCGTGACTTTATCCAACTTAACTATAAACCTTATCAAGAAGATGAACAATTTTTAGTAGGTACTACCCCTAAAACAAAAGCAGTTTGGGATAAATGTAGTGATTTATTAAAAGAAGAATTAAAAAAACATGTATTAGATATCGATACTGATCATATGTCAGGAATTAATGCCTATGAAGCAGGATATATCGATAAAGATAATGAGGTGATTGTTGGACTTCAAACAGATGCCCCATTAAAGAGAATTGTTAATCCTTATGGTGGAATTAGAATGGTATATCAAGAGCTTGATGCTTATGGATATAAACTTAATCCTACTGTGGATAAATATTTTAATGAATTTAGAAAGACGCATAATCAAGGAGTATTTGATGCTTATACTGATGAAATCAAAAAAGCAAGACACGTTGGTTTGTTGACAGGATTACCTGATGCCTATGGACGTGGTCGTATTATTGGAGACTATCGTCGTGTTGCGTTATATGGAATTGATTTCTTGATGGCAGAAAAGAAAAAAGATTTTGAACAACTACTTGGGCCAATGACAAATGAGTTGATTCAGTTACGAGAAGATGTTTCGATGCAGTATCGTGCTTTAGAAGAAATCAAAAAGATGGCGGCGAAGTATGGTTATGATATTTCTAATCCTGCTCGTAATAGTAAGGAAGCTGTTCAATGGACATATTTTGGTTATTTAGCTGCGGTTAAAGAAAATAATGGTGCAGCAATGAGTTTAGGAAGAGTAGATGCTTTCTTAGATATTTATATTAACCGTGATATGGAAGAAGGTACTTTAGATGAAGGTGGAGCTCAAGAGTTAATTGATCAATTTATTATTAAACTTCGTTTAGTTCGCCATTTAAGAACGCCTGAATACGATGAATTATTCTCAGGAGATCCAACTTGGGTTACTTGTTCAATTGGTGGTATTACTGAAGATACCAATGCTAGTATGGTAACTAAAACAAGTTATCGTATTTTACATACTTTGACAAATTTAGACCCAGCACCAGAGCCTAATATGACAGTGTTATGGAGTGAAAAGTTACCAGAATCATTCAAGAAATATTGTGCGAAGATGAGTATCAATACTGATGCGATTCAATATGAGAATGATGATGTTATGCGTCCAATTTATGGAGACGATTATGCGATTGCTTGTTGTGTTTCAGCGATGCGTGAAGGAAAAGATATGCAGTTCTTTGGTGCTCGTTGTAACTTAGCAAAAGCATTACTTTATTCGATGAATGGTGGCGTTGATGAAGTTAAGGGTGGCTTAATTGTACCTGGCTTCGAAAAGATGACAGATGAGGTATTGGATTATAATAAGGTAAAAGATTCTTATTTCAGAATGCTTGAGAGAGTAGCTGAAATTTATGCAAATGCAATGAATATCATTCACTATATGCATGACAAATATGCTTATGAAGCTGGACAGATGGCTTTACATGATACGAATGTCAACCGTTTGATGGCTTATGGTGTAGCTGGCTTATCAGTTGTTGCTGATAGTTTATCGGCAATCAAATATGCTAAAGTAAAACCAATTCGTAATGAAGAAGGTATTGCGGTTGATTTTGAAATCGAAGGGGATTTTCCTAAGTATGGTAATGATGATGATCGGGTAGATTCTATTGCTGTTGAAGTACTAGAAAAGTTCTATGCTGAGTTAAAGAAACATCCATGTTATCGTGGGGCTCATCCAACGTTATCTGTTTTGACGATTACTTCTAATGTTGTTTATGGTTCTAAGACTGGTTCTACTCCAGATGGTAGAAAAGCAGGAGTTCCTTTCGCACCTGGTGCTAATCCTATGCATGGTAGAGATGCTAGTGGAGCAATTGCTAGTTTGAATTCGGTTGCGAAAATTAACTATGGAGAATGCTGCCGTGATGGTATCAGTAATACTTTCTCTATCGTACCAACAACGTTAGGTCATACGAAAGAAGAACAAGTAGAAAATTTAGTTAGTTTATTGGATGGTTACTTTATCCAAGGTGCTCATCACTTAAATGTTAACGTGCTAAATCGTGAGACATTGATTGAAGCAATGGAAGATCCTGAAAAATATCCATTACTAACGATTCGTGTATCTGGATACGCTGTTCGCTTTAATCGTTTGACGAGAAAACAACAAGAAGAAGTAATTGCTAGAACCTTCCACGAGAAAATATAATGATAAAAGGTAGCGTAGATTCCTTAGAGACTTTCGGGCTAGTAGATGGTCCTGGAATTAGAACCGTTGTTTTCTTAAGTGGATGTAGACTACGTTGTAAGTATTGTCATAATCCTGAAATGTGGATAAAGGGAAAAGAGAATTATACTCCAGAAGAGTTAGCCCGTAAAATTTTACGTAATAAACCTTATTTTAAAAGAAATAGTGGTGGGGTAACTTTTTCTGGAGGGGAACCTCTTTTACAAAGTGAATTTGTGATCGAAGTATGTAAACTCTTAAAAAAAGAAGATATTCATATTGCCCTAGATACAGCTGGTGTTGGAAATGGAGACTATGATGAGATTTTGTCGTATATTGACTTAGTTTTGTTTGATATCAAGCATGTAACTCCAGATGGTTATAAAGATTTGACTGGTCATGAAATTGATGACTCTTTTAGATTTATTGAAGCGATGAATAGAAGTGGAGTATCTGTTTGGATTAGGCAAGTAATCGTGCCTGGATTAATGGATAATGATGAGTATCTGAAAGGATTAAAAGAAACAGTCAAAAAGATAAAGAATGTTCAAAAAATTGAATTTTTACCTTATCACAAACTAGGAGATGAAAAATATCAGAAGTTAGGAATTTTTAATCCTTATCAAGATAAGGAAGCGATGGATGCGACTTCTTGTCAACAGTTATATGAAAAATTTATGAGGATGATTCATGAAGAAGAGCAAAATTGATAAAGTTTATGTTGAATATGGATGGGATCCTGAGACTGAAGAAAAATTTTTATCTACTATTTTGGTAGAGAAGAGTAGTGATAATTTGTACTTTTCTGTTCCTAATTACTATTTGAAATTGAGTCCCAAGAAGAAACTAAAATTTCAAGATAAGTTGTCTAAAAATTTAAAAGAGTTAGAAGATCAGGTAGAAAAAGACAACATTATTGCTGATACTGAGGAAGGACATCGTAAAATTGATCAATATGAGCAAGAGCACCTTCGTTTTACTAACTCTTATGATTTTGTTGCTTTTGCGGAAATGGTATTTCCCTTTATTTATCCTTCTCATGCGGGAGTATTTTCGTATCTTTTATCGGTTAATAGCTTGCTTCAAGGAGGAAACCTTATTCAGCGAAATATAGACTTACCAAAATGTAAAATGTTTAATCGAAAGAAAGTGATTCTTAGCGCTTTTCTTATTAGTTTAAATGTATCATTTGGAATAAAAAATTTTTCGGTTAATATGGATGTTGTAGCGAATCAGGTTCATTCTCTTCAACGAGATTTATTACTTGGTAGAGTAGATAATCCTTTCTCTGATGGAAATGAGATGGTAACCGATAAAGATGCGGCTGTTAATTTGTTAATGGATGCTTTTGATCTTAATCCTTTTATTGAAGAAGAGGATGTAAAAATAGCTTCTTCTTTAAAACAATATTTTTTAGATAATCCTTATTTGAATTATGAAAGAATTTATGATTGTTATCTTTCTTTAGATATTATTGATCTTCCTATGAAGAGTGAGACAACGACGATAAAAACGACAGCTCAATATAATCCTGTTGAAAATGAAGTTTATAATTATGTTGAAGAAGGTGGAAAAACTTTCGAAGATTATCGTGATCATTTAGAACATGAATTGGTTCATATGACGGGAAGTTTAGAGTGTTCTTTTTTGAATGAAGGGATGACTACTTTGCTCACCTCTGAATATATGGATAACTTTTCTTTAGAGGGAACGGCTTATTATGATCATGTGTTAATTACGAAGTGCCTTTGTGAAATCATTGGCTCTGATAAGATGTTAGAAGCATATTCTACTTGTCAGATGGATATCGTGAAAACGGAATTATTAAAACTTAATTCTGATGCTAGCCGTTATGAAGAACTTATTACAGTTATGAATGATTATCATCAAGCTTTAATGAATGAAAATGTTGATTATGTTGCTTCGTCTCGGTCAAAATTTATTCAAGCTCTTCTACCTTATCTTGAAAATGTTCCTATGGAGAATCTTGAGCGAATCGGTGAATATTTTCAACTGTTAAATACTTTTAATTATGACGCTGTTCCTAGGTTTGCCTATTATAATCATGAGGGTTTGGCTAAGGAAGAGTTAAAATCGAAATAAAGATATCATTTTGCGATATCTTGGTTCTTTGTCAAATAGTGTTGGTAGACATTATTGATACAAGTAACTGTATATGGAAGGATGATGAAAATCATCCTTTTATAATACCTTTAATTAAGAATATACGAGCAATGAAATGATCAAATTTTCT
>DVKF01000046.1 GCA_018716115.1 Candidatus Alloscybalousia intestinigallinarum | reverse complement strand
AAACGAAACGGTAATAAAAGAGTACGTGAAAAATCAAGGTAAACAAGTTACGGAATATAAGCAGTTGCATTTAGTGTTGAGTAGCATCGCTGGAAAAGATACCCCGTAGCTTGCTGCGGGGAGTTTCATTCATGATAGAATTAAAGTAAAATTAAAAGGATTGTCTCCTGTAAATTACAGGTTACAATCCTCTAATTAGAAACTATTTATAAACTGTCCAACTTTTGGGGTTCAGTTCATATTGGTAGCTTTTTATCTACTTAAAAACTTAAAACAAAGTAAGAAAAAACGTAGTATGCTTTTCTACTACGTTACTATTCTTCTACTAATCGATATAAGTTGATACTAGGTCGATTGAACAATCTTAATTTATATAAACTAGTTCCTAAACCACCAGAAACATAAAGCTTGGTATCGCCAACTTGATAATATGGATTAGGATATTTCCTAGCGCCCTCAACAGTCATAATGGCTCCGATTTTAGGAATAACGATTTGTCCATTATGAGAGTGACCACTTAGTGCGAGATTAACATGATTATAATTCTTAATCGTATCAATCATATCTGGTTCATGGAATAGTGATATTGTATATAAAGTTTCACTATCTATATAGTTAAATGCTTGCGCAATATCATCATCGTTTTGTAACATACTACCAATTCCGGTAATTAAAATAGGGGTAGTACCATGAGAATAAATTAAATCATAATTGTTATCTAATATCTTAAAAGAAGTATTTTGAAATACTAAATCGAAAGTATTATTGGCATAATCATGATTTCCTCGAACTGCATATAATCCTGTGGTTGCTTCTATTTGATTAAGTTGTTCTTTTAAGGCCTCGATATCTTCTTCTTGAATAAGAGTATCTTGATCAGTGAGATCCCCAGTAAATACGACAACATCTGGCTTTAATCGATTAATCTCGTTAACTAAGTGTTTTAAATCAGAGTAATCAAAGGTAGACTGATAATGTAAATCGGAAAAATGAACGATTTTAAATCCATGAAAAGAGCTAGGAAGCATATTGTCTACGACTTTATATTCTCTAACAACCAAACCACTTGTTCCGATAAAACGCATGTAACAGAAAAAGCCAACTACGAAAAAAGTCAAGAAAAAGAATATTAAGAAAACTCGAAATAAGTAACGATGTTGTTTTTCTCTTTTTTCCTCTTTCTCCATTTTTTCAATAATAGGCTTACTTTTTTCTTCACGACTAATCATAACATCACCATCATAGTACCAACGATAGATAATAATGTTAAAGTAAAGTTATGAAAAGCATGAAGAGAAATGGAAGTAAAAATATTGTTGGTCTTTACATACATCAAGCCAAAAGCAAATCCTAACGCACTATAAGGAATAATATAAGCAAAGTCCCATGGCGAAGTAATCGCTAATACGACATGTAAACTACCAAAAATTAATCCTGTCATGATGACAAATAACCATTTATCGGTAAATACTTCGCGAAAAGCTTTTCTAAATACCATTTCTTCAATGAAAGGGGCAACGAACCCAACACTGATTAAAGAAATCCAAGGCGCGGCATGAATAACACTCTGCACACTTTCCTCATTATTGGCACTTGCTTCTGGAAGTAAAAATAGAATAAGACTATTGGCAACTACCATAACGATAACCCCAATTAACCAATACTTAAAACCAGTATCTAAGTATTGATTAAAATTCTTTTTAAAATCTAAGAAATCTTTCTTGATATCAGGAAAATAAATCCAAAGCAGAATCCCAAAAAGAATTAAATTAGAAAATAAGGATAAATAACTACCGATACTTCCTTCTAAAGATTGAATATTAAATAACCAAATAGGAATTAGTTGCAACAAACTAGAAAAGTAAAATAAGCAAAATATCCCAATTCCTTTTAATACTTTCTTGTTATCGATATAGTTTTTCATTAGCCAGTAATTGACTAATGTACCAACTAGACAACTACCTAATATCGTAGGAATATAAGGATTTACTTTAGCCAGAGTAAGAAGTAAAAAACTAAGGCCAAAAGCAATTACTCCCCATATACTAAGGGAAATTAAATTATTGTACTTGGTAAATTTGTTTATAAACTCTTTTTTTTGACTCATGAAGTAGAAATAAGGAAAAGTAGTCATTAAAAAAGAAAGTAAAATAGTATAACTAGTATAATCCATTTTCATCACCTCAAAATTTAGTATACTATAATAATCTTATCACAGAAACTAGGTAAAGAGAAAAAGAAATCGCATGTGAATAGAAAAAATTGGACATTTCCTATCTTCTGTGATAAAATAAGCCCCATTAATGACAAGGAGTGAGAATAATGGAAGGAATATCAGAAGGAAAAATCATTCGCAGTAAATTATTGGCATATGGCTTTGAAAAAGGCAGAGTACCTATGGAATTAACACCAGAAATTAAACGAATTGCTAGTTTAATGTCGAATTTACCTGCTAATCAAAAAGTACTTAAATTTAACTGTAGTAAGCAACAAGTAAATGTTTACACAGAAGAATTTTTGACTTCTCATTTTACTATACATCCCGTTGCATATTTGCCATTAGAAAAATGTCAACAAATATGGAATAGCTATATAGAAGGAAATAAAATCGATATAGATACACTTTCAAAATTTAATGAAGAATTAGAAAAAAGTGTAGAATATATTAATCCTAATCAAATACCAATAGAATATATATCTGGACATTCTATGATTGGAGAATGTCATAAATTCTTAACTTTAATTCTTGATGATGAATATCTAAAAAAAGTCATTATCCCGATATGTAAAATAAGTTTAGGAGATAATATTACAAAACTTAGCACAGCTACTAAAGTTCATGAAATTACTCATACACAATTAGAAAGGGTAAAGCAAACGACAAAACATTATCATAATAAAGAAGTATTACCTATCTTTTTAGAAAAAGTAGTGGCTTTAGAATTAGACAATTCTTTAGAACTGTTAACGGCTTGTGAGACAATGCGTTTTAGAAGTTTCTTAGAATATGTATTGGATTTATATGAAGAAAACAATCACTCGCGAACTGAACGAGTAGAGGCCTCTGCCTATATTACATCGACATTAAAAGCAGTCAATCTATTTGATCGTTATTTAGAATCTAATCAAGAAGAAAGAAAAGAAATTCTTGCTGGTATTCAAATGGTATTTGATGGTAAGACAACAGTAGAAGAATACTTAGATAGTCAGGATATCACTTTAGAAAATAGCACAAATATAGGATTAATCCAAAAACATTTATCCAGGAGATAATCGATTGCCATATATTTAATTTTTTGCTTTAAAACCTCTTGTGATAAATAAGTATTCATGTTATGATGAAGTCATCAAGGAAACTTGATAAAAAAGGAACACTTAATCTTCGCGATGTTAAGTGTTGCCAAGTTTTATTGTCTCCACCTAAATCATAGAATGAGTTAGGTGGATTTCTTTTATACTAATACAAGGATTTGTAGAAATAGTAAAAGGAAGATAATCATGATTAAGGAAAAGATCAAACAATCTTTCTTACTCATTTTACCGCCTCCCTTTTTGTTTGAAGTTAGGCTCCACCCAACAGATTAAATGTTCCAGGATAAGATTATAGAGTAGAAAGATCTAGAAAACAAATTGGGAAAAAGTAAATTTCAGAAGATTAGTTTCTTATTTTTTTCTTTTTATATAGATAAAATGATTTAAATAGTAATACCGTTTGATTAACTTTTTTCTAATTGGAAAAAAATATTTATTTTCTCAAACTACTTGTTAATTCTATTTATCTGTGTTATGATGAAACCATCAAGGAAACTTGATAAAAAAAGGAACACTTAATCCTCTGATGTTAAGTGTTGCCTGTTTTGTTGGTTCCACCTAAATCATAGAATGAGTTAGGTGGATTTCTTTTATACTAATACAACGATTTGTAGAAATAGTAAAAGGAAGATAATCATGATTAAGGAAAAGATCAAACAATCTTTCTTGCTCATTTTATCGCCTCCCTTCTTGTTTGAAGTTAGGCTCCACCCAACAGATTAAATGTTCCAGGATAAGATTATAGGGTAAAAAGATTTAGAAAACAAATTGGGAAATTATGGTTTATCAAAAGGAACGCTTAACCTTTTTGTTTTTTTCCTTAGTAAATTAGGAAAAAGCCTATTATTTGTAAAAAATAGAGCTTTTTCTCACAAAATAAGCAAAAAAACTGTGAAAAATAGATATTTTATGTTATACTGGTACTACAACGAGTGGCAAAAACCACTCTGTTTTATTTGTGGAGGCGCAAGATGAAAGAAAAGATAACTGCCGCAGCAGAAGAAAGATTAAAAGAATTAGGTGTATTCATTGACGATGTAACATACGGAAAAGTAAATGGGGAAAATACCCTAACCATCGTTTTAGATAGTGAAGAAATTATTCCTCTAAATGTCGTAGTTATGGCAACAAGAATATTAAATCCTATCTTAGATAAATTAGATTTAATTAACGAATCTTACACGTTAGATGTATACGCTAAACCAAAAGGAGAAGAGTAAAAATCATGAATGGAAAAGAATTTATGAAAGCAGTCGACTTAGTCGAAAAAGAAAAGGGAATTGATCGTAGTATTATTTTTGAAGCAATGGAAAATGCTTTAATGGCCGCTTATAAACGTTCAACTGGGCTACAAAATTCTCATGTTAGAATCGATAAGAATACTGGAGATATCAAAGTGTATTCTTATGTTACTGTCGTCGAAGATGAAAAAGAAGATACCGATGAAGGAATTGATTTAGATACAGAGATCAGTTTAACAGAAGCTAGAAAGAAAGATAAAAGCTTAAATGTGGGTGATACCATCGAGACAGAAATCGTTCCTAAAGAGGAATTTGGTCGAGTAGCCACTTCTACTGCTAAACAAGTATTGATTCAAAAAATCAGAGAAGCAGAACGAAACAGTATTATGGAAGATTTAGGAGATAAACAAGATGAATTATTGATTGGTACTGTTGAATTAGAAGATACAGATAATTATTATATTAATTTAGGAAGAAGTAATGGTATCTTACCAAAGAAAGAATGTATACCTGGTGAAAAAATTGAAATGGGTAGCCAAATCAAAGTATATGTTAGTAAAGTAGATGCTGGTGGTAAGGGATTATTTATCTTATTATCTCGTACTCATTATGGTTTCGTAAAACGTTTATTTGAATTAGAAATTCCAGAAATCAATGAAGGAAGCGTCTTAATTTACAGTGTCGCAAGAGATGCCGGAAACAGAAGCAAAGTTGCGGTTTATTCTGAACATGATCGAGTTGACCCAATTGGCGCTTGTATAGGAGAAAAAGGAAGTCGTATTGCTCACATTTTAGAAGAATTACATGGCGAAAAAGTAGATATTGTAAAATACGATAAAGATCCTGCTGTATTTATCGAAAATGCCTTAGCACCAGCTAAAGAGTTAAAAGTATTGATTATGGATCCGAAAAAACAAGAGGCATTAGTAGTCGCTGATGGCGATAATTTCTCATTAGCAATCGGTAAAAAAGGAAATAATGCCCGCTTAGCTTCTCGTTTAACGCACTATAAAATCGATATTAAAAATACGGAACAAGCTCGTGAAGCAGGAATAAACTTTAGGGATGAATAATCATGAAAGTAAAAAAGATTCCTTTACGAAGTTGTGTAATTACGAAAGAAAAATTACCAAAACAAGAGTTGCTTCGTATCGTTAAAACCAAAGAACAGGAAGTAAAAGTGGATCCAACAGGAAAAATGAATGGCCGAGGTGCATATATTAAAAAAGATAAGGCAGTGCTTGAGAAAGCCAAAAAGACAAAAGCATTAGCAAAACACCTAGAAATTGAGATACCTGATGAAGTCTATCAAGAAATTGAACGAATTATCGAAGAGGGAGTAAATAACGAATAAAATCAGCATCTATTGACAAAATAATTTTATCCATAATAGAATAGTAACAAAGAAACGTGAACATTTTAACATTTAATTAAACATGAGAAGTAAAGTAAAAGGAGGGTGATTTTCATGATGAGTGTTTTAGAATATGCACAAGACGTAAATAAAACGGTAGAAGAGATTTTTAAGCTATGTGATAAACTAGATATTAATGTAAAAAACGAGGACGATATGCTAGAACAAGATGATATTATCTTGTTAGATAATGAAATCCAAGATCAAGAAGATTACGTTGTCGAAGAAATGATTGAAGATGATGATCTATTTGAAAAGGTAGAAGATCTAGCACTAAATACAAAATTAGGAGCTGAAAAACAGAAGACGAAGAATCGTCAAAAGAAAGAGAATAAACCGAATAAAGAGAATAAAAATAATCAGTTCTTAAAAGATAAGAAAGAAATGTATAAACATAGGGAAAAACTAGTTTCTAATACTCAAGATACCGATATTAACACCGTTTTATACAAAGATAATATGACAGTAAAAGAGTTAGCAGATAGTTTAAATGTTGCCCCAAGTGAACTAATAAAAAAATTAATGGCACTTGGAATTATGGCTACACTAAATCATTCTTTGACTTTTGAAGTCGCTGAACTCTTAGTTGTTGATTATGATAAGACCTTAAAAAAGGAAGAAAGTGCCGATATTTCTAATTTTGAAGAATATGAAATCATCGACGATGAAGCAAATCTTGTAGAACGTCCTCCAGTAGTGACAATCATGGGGCATGTCGATCACGGAAAAACATCTTTACTAGATGCGATTAGAGAAACTAATGTGGTAAGCGGAGAAGCTGGAGGAATTACTCAAGCAATTGGCGCTTACCAAGTAGAAGTAAATGGAAAAAAGATAACCTTTATCGATACACCAGGTCACGAAGCTTTTACGGAAATGAGAGCAAGAGGGGCTAGTATTACGGATATCGTTATTATTATTGTAGCCGCTGATGATGGAGTAATGCCACAAACCAAAGAAGCGATCGATCACGCCAAAGCGGCTGATGTACCAATCATCGTTGCGATTAATAAGATGGATAAACCGAACGCTAATCCTGATAAAGTATTAACCGAATTAGTAGAATATGGAATCACTCCAGAAGAATGGGGTGGAGATGTCATAGTAAGTAAAATTTCGGCTATGACCAAAGAAGGAATTCCGGAATTATTAGAAAATATTTTGCTAGTTGCCGAAATGAAAGAATTAAAGGCCAACCCACACCGTTATGCAACAGGAACTGTGATTGAATCTAGGTTAGATAAACATGTAGGGACAGTTGCGACCCTTCTTATTCAAAATGGTACTCTTCGTTTAGGAGACCCAGTTGTCGTTGGTACGAGTCTTGGAAAAATCAGAACCTTAAAAAATGATCGTGGTGAAAATATTGTTGAAGCTCTACCTTCTACCCCAGTAGAAATTACCGGATTAAACGAAACTCCCCAAGCAGGAGATAAATTCATGGCATTTGAAACAGAAAAACAAGCCAAACAAATCGCTGAAGAAAGAAAAGTGCGTAGTAAAGCGCAAGATACCAATAAATCAGGGATGACACTAGAAGATTTATTTGGTCATATTCAAGATGGTATTCAAGAGATCAATGTCATTTTAAAAGCCGATGTTAACGGAAGTGCTGAAGCGGTGAAAAAGTCTCTTGAGAAAATCGAAGTGGAAAATGTCAGAGTAAAAGTCATTCGTAGTGGGGTTGGAACCATTACCGAAAGTGACGTTGTTTTAGCCAAAGCTTCTAATGCAATTATCATCGGTTTCAATGTTCGTCCAACCAGTAAAACAACTGAAGTTGCTAAAGAAAACAACGTGGAAATTCGTTTATACAATATTATCTACAAAGTAGTAGAAGATATGGAAAATGCTATGAAAGGAATGCTAGAACCATTATTTGAAGAAAAAATTAAAGGAGAAGCAGAAATTAGACAGATCTTTAAATTTTCTAAAGTCGGTAATATTGCCGGTTGTCACGTAACCGATGGGGTAATTAACCAAAATAATGAAGCTAGACTAATTAGAGATGGTGTAGTTTTATATACCGGAAAAATCAATACCATTCAACGAGAAAAGAATCAAGTAAAAGAAGTATCCAAAGGAATGGACTGTGGTATCACCTTAGAAAATTATCAAGATATTAAAGAAGGAGATATCATCGAAGCCTTCGAAATGGTAGAAATTGAAAGATAAAAAGAAAAGTTCTTTAAGAAAATACTGATACCCAGTAATTCTTAAGAACTTTTTTCATGCAAAAAAAGGAAATACTATTTTACTTTTTGTTTTTCCTTATCTAAATAATAAGACTCACTAACATTTTTCTTAATTAAAGTAGCCGGAATAAAATATTGATATTCATCAGGAACTTCTTCCAAAGAATCAAATAATTTGGAAGAAACCCCCTCCTGATCGATCTTATAAAACTGGTATTGATAAGTAATATCCCGTACCTGATCTTCCGTATACTCATTGAAAGAAATTTCTTGCCATTCGTGATCCCAATGATATCCATATTGAAGACCATATTCATATTTGCCACTACTAAATCCATAACCGTAATACGAACCATAAATATAATCATAGACATAAGCTTCCCGCTTAGGAGAATAAGAATTTATTTTCATCGTGATATAATCAAGATTCTCTTTGACTGGATAAAGTCCATTCCCGCTAGCTTGGGCTAATTCATCAGTTAAAAGTAAGTATTCTTCAGTCCGATTAAGCCCTTTTACTCGCATCTTTTCACTTTCTATATATCTCGATAATAAATTAGATTCACTAACATATAAATGAACATGTTCACCCTCAATATCACAATCCACGGTTTTGACTCCGCAACCACTATTCGTAAATAATAACGAGCTACAGATAAGTCCTACTCGAATTAAGTTATATTTTTTATGTTTCATAATCCCCACCACCATAACCCTATTATAATGTTTTTCCCATCTTTTTGTCCACCTAACGAGAAAAATAATAAAAAATAAGACTGAAAGGCTGATTTGTTCGGATAAAGTTAAGATTAACATACCAGATAAATAAATCAGAAGGTTTAGAAATGTGAAAAAAGAAAAAATTAGTTAAAGATAACTATCATGCTTGGATGGATACTAAGAAAGCCCAAGTATTTAAATGAGAAAATCATCTATATAGACTCTTAAGTGAATGATAATTTTCTATTAACACCGAATACCCTACATACAATAGATTTGAACAAGAAAAGAATTGAAAAAACTTACTTTTCCTATTATAATAAAAGGCCAAAAGGAGAGAGAAATAGAAAATGGAAATTTTATTTAACGAAGAGAGCGGAAAATTTTATCCCGAAGGAAAAGACCAAGATTTTATTCATACGATATTGGCTTTTCTATATGCTAATGGCGTAGAAATCATCAATAAGAATAGTTTTATTCAAAATTTAATCTATTACCGAGAAGATCCGAGATTTAAAGAATGGTTTCAAACAATTGGCAAACTAAATTTTTTTAATGGATTTGAACGTGAAGAAAGAGAATCAGGTAATGTGGGATGGATGGCTGGTTCAAATTTTGTGTATTTAAGCTATCAAAATGAACTGGATAACTATAAGAAGTATCAAGGGCTATTTGAATACGAGAGATATCTAAAGGAAGAAATAAAAAAACTATTACAATTAACTAAAGAATTAACAACTATCTGTTTAATAGAACAAGAGCATGAGCATTCAATAAGAATTTATGCTACTGATCCAAATAGTAGTTATTCTTTAGTAAAAGAAGCACCATTTAATTTATATAGCACTGTAGAAAGTACTTTTTTGATTACAGATGGGAATACGACGATGTTGAATACCCCTAAGTCTAGTGATCGCTTAGAAGTAAATTTAGAAAATGCTAAGTTTGCAATCGTTTTACCTTCAAATAAAGAAGATTATCATACGGATTATAAAGGCTTTCATGGTTGCGTAGATATCTATACGAAAATTTCTAGTAAAAAACAATTACAAGAACTAGCTACTATTGGAGAAAACTATCGTGGAAAAAAAGATAAACTCCTATCAGAAGAAACTTATGTAAAGAAACTTAGCTTTTAATCTAAGACAATTTTAACAGTAGTATCTTTTTCTTCTGCCTCTGGGTCACGCAATTTACTCAAAAAGAGTAACCTTACTATACTTGTAAAAAGATAATTACTTCACAATTTACTAATTAGTATTATACGTGGTATAATATTGTTAGGTGATGAAAGATGAGTATCAAAATTGAAAGATTAAACAGTCAGTTTGAAAAAGAAATCAGTAATATTCTTCAAACCGAAATCAAAGATGAAGATATAAAATTTGTAACCATAACTGGTTGTGAGATTACTAATGACTTAAGTTATTGTAAAGTTTATTTTACAGTATTAGATGATACCAAGAAACAATCTACTTGGGATGCCTTAAAAAAAGCTGCTTCCTTTATTCGCGGAGAGCTTAGTCAAAGAATAGAAATTAGGCATACGCCAGAATTAAAATTTATTTTTGATGAATCGATCGAGTATGGAAATCATATCGAGAAAATTATTGAAAAAATCAATAATGAAGAAGAATAAGTAATGCATACCTGAAAAAAGGTATGCTTTTTCGATTGAAGAAAGGGGAGAGCTAGCTTTGTTGATTGTATTCGCAATTTTACCAATTATTTTGTTAGCCATTCTTTTTTATCACTTAGATGAGTTAGAAAAAGAACCTAAACAGGAACTTGTCAAAGCATGTTTATTTGGCTTAATTTCTATTTTTTTGACGGTAATGATTTCCTATATAGTAAATCTTCATCAAATAGAAGTCTCTTCATTAAAACCACTAGGAAAAATAGGATATAGTTTCTTCGCTATTGGCTTCATTGAAGAATTTTCTAAATGGCTAGTTACTATTTTCTTTTTGAAGAAGAATAAACAAGTAGATACATTATTTGATTATATCCTTTATGCGATTTATATTGGGTTAGGGTTTGCTTTAGTAGAAAATGTTTTATATACGATAACAGGTGGAATATTTGTCGCACTAGTAAGAGCATTTTTAACTGTACCTGCTCATGCCTTTTATGCGATTACGATGGGATATTACTTAGGTAAAGCGAAAGTTTATAAACAGAAGAATGCTTATCTTTTGAGCTTATTCATTCCGGTACTACTACATGGTACTTTCGATAGTTTCATCCTAGTAGGCAATTATCTTTCTTATCTTTTATTTTTCTTATTTGTGATTGGTCTTTATTTTTTCGCGATTTTTTTAATTAAGAAGACGAGAAATTTAGACAACCAAGAAGCAAAAAATAATTCAGTAAAGAGCGGATAACGCATAAATAAGCAAAGAGTATCGTAAACTGTAATGGTGATAGGATGTCTTCTTTTCTATTAAATGCAATTTCTGAATATGGTTATTTTGGTATGTTTTTAGCGATGATTCTAGAAGCAGTAATCATCGTAATCCCCAGTGAGCTTATTTTAGCTACCGGTGGAATTTTGGCATCCCAAAATATCTTTTCTTTTTTTGGCGCTCTTTTAACCGGAGTTATCGGTAGTGTTTTTTGTGCAATTATTATCTATCTTATGGGTTACTATGGTGGCCGTCCATTTATTGATAAATATGGAAAATATTTTTTTATGAAGAAAGAAGATATCGAAAAAGCAGAAGATTGGTTTCAAAAATATGGAATGTTAGCTTCTTTCATTGGTCGAAATTTCCCGATTGTTAGAACCTTTATCTCTTTACCCATCGGGATGATGCATCTATCTTTTTGGCCTTTTGTTCTCTACACCACACTTGGTAGTATTCCATGGACATTCGCTTTTGTATACGTAGGTTACAGCTTAGGAAATAACTGGGTTATCCTACAAGAATATACTTCTCGTCTAAAAGTTCCCATTTATATTTTATTATTCTTGCTAATTGTCCGTTATATTTATCGTAAGATAAAAGGAATGAGAAAAAAATAGATTAAATTCTTGGTTATGATGAGAAAACGCACCTTCCTTTTTGAATTTTAAATAATATTTTTAAGTTGAATTCCAAAACGGCTAAAACATCAAAGTAATGGAAATTTTTTTCCAATACTGATAAAATGATCGATCTGTAATATAATAATATAAAAGAAAAAACAAAGAAAAGGCAGATATACCGAAATGCCAAACAGTATGATAGAAAGAACAGAATATCTTGAAGAGTTAAAAAGATGGAAAGATAAAGATTTAATTAAAGTGATAACTGGAATAGGAAGATGTGGCAAATCGACTCTGTTTGACCAATATATCTCTTATCTACAAGAAAGTGGCACCCCAAAAGAACAAATAATAAAAATAAATTTAGAAGACCCTGACTATTCTTTTGAAACCTATAAAGAACTTTATGACTACATTAATCAAAAAGTAACTACTGATTATGATTATTATGTGTTCTTAGATGAAGTACAAAATATTTTAGAATTTCAAAAAGCAGTAGACGGATTATATATAAAAAAGAATATAGATGTATATATTACAGGTTCTAATGCTTATTTGTTATCTGGTGAACTCGCAACACTTCTATCAGGAAGATATATAGAAATAAAAATGCTACCACTATCTTTTAAAGAATATCGAAAAGCGTTTGACGATAAAAATGATTATCAGCTATTCTTAAACTACATGAAAAATGGTGGTATGCCAAGAAATATTGATATCATTAAAACAAATCCTAATGATTTGGAATTTTTTCAACTATAGTATATAAAGATATTATGCTCAGGAATAATATCAAAGATAAAATGATTTTAGAGAGTATTTTAAAATTTATATTTGATAGTATAGGTAGTTCTATATCAACGAAAAAAATTAGTGATACTTTAACTAGTCGTGGCCTTTCAATCAGTAACCACACAGTAGAAAATTATATTAGTGCCTTTGTAGAAAGTTTTTTAATCTATAAAGTTGAGTAATTTGATGTTAAAGGAAAAAATTTATTGGCTAGAGATTATAAATATTATTCAGTAGATTCCGGGTTAAGAAGCTATTTATTAGGAAAAAAAGCAGATAGTGACATGGGACATATTTTAGAAAATATCGTTTTCCTTGAACTATTAAGAAGAGGATATACTGTATATATTGGAAAAATAGATGATTTAGAAGTAGATTTTGTGGCGAAAAATAGGGATGGGCTTAAGTATTATCAGGTTGCTTTGACAGTAAGAGAAGAAAAGGTTCTAGAACGAGAACTACGTGCATTACAAAAAACTGGGGATCATTATCCAAAATATTTATTAACTTTGGATATGGATTTAGAAGCGGATTATGATGGAATTACCAAAATCAATGTTATAGATTGGTTATTAGAAGAAAAATAAAAATATAGAAAAGTCGTAAAAACTAAAGAATTCAAAAATTACGACTTTTTCTTTTGAAAAAATTTATTTTTACAAGCATATAGTATAAAGCAGATAAAAATAGTTAAGTGCACAAAATAAAGATTGTCTTTCAAAAGTAAAAATTTAAGTTAGTTGACCATTTCACTTTTATAAACCATAAAAACAAGGTATAATATATACTAGGTGAAGGATATGAAAGAACTCGTCGATGGTTTTGTCTCTAGTACTACTAGTTTTTTAATCGGTTATGGTCCCATTGCTGGAGTTCTTTTAATTATTGCGGAGTCAATTATTCCAATGTTACCTTTATCCGTGTTTATTACGTTAAATATTGTCAGTTACGGAGATGTTTTTGGTTTAATCATTTCTTGGTTATCGACTGTTGTTGGGTGCATGCTTTCTTTTCTTACTTTTCGCTTTTTCTTACAAAAGAAATGGTACCGTTTTATTAAAAGAAAAGATAGTGAAACGTTAAAAACATTAACCAAGAAGATTAGTAGTGCGAAATTCAGTAGTTTAGTTACCTTGATTGCTTTACCGTTTTCTCCAGCGTTTTTAATTAATATCGCATCGGGAATATCTCATATGAAAATAGAGAAATTCTTTTTGGCTTTATTGATTGGAAAAATTGTCATGGTTTATTTTTGGGGATATATTGGAACTTCATTATTAGAAAGTTTAACGGATATTACGATTATGATTAAAATATTTCTTCTACTCACAATTGTATTTATTATTTCTAGAAGAATTGAAAAGAAATGGAAGGTTAGATAATTATGGAGTATGTGATTGTTGGATTGTTAGTGTGTAATTTAATTTTATTAGTGATTCTTCTATTTCGAAAAAAAGATAATAGTGATATGACGGAACGATTAGGACGTTTTGAAATAGATATCATCAAAGAGATGAATCAAAATTTTATCCAAGTAAACGATAAATTAGAAACTAGATTAAATAAGATTGATGATCGAGTCAATGAAAGAATTAATGAGAATTTCGATAAAACGAATCGTACATTCCAAAATGTCTTAGAACGCTTAAGTAGAATCGATGAAGCCCAGAAAAAAATTGAAACATTATCGACCGATATTGTCTCTTTACAGAGTATTTTAACCGATAAAAAGAGTAGGGGTATCTATGGAGAAGTGAATCTAAAACATATTTTGGTCAATGTCTTTGGTGAAAAGAACGATAAGATTTATCGACTTCAATGCCCACTTCCTAATGGTACGATTGCCGATTGTGTACTTTATGCCCCTAATCCCCTAGGAATGATTGCAATTGATTCGAAGTTTCCTTTAGAAAACTATCAACAGATGGTAGATAGAAATTTATCGAAAACAGATCGCGCCATTCATGAAAGACAATTTAAAATTGATGTGAAAAAACATATCGATGCGATTAGTAGTAAATATATTATTCCAGGCATTACTTCTGATCAAGCCATCATGTTTTTACCAGCTGAAGCGATATTCGCAGAAATCAATGCCTATCACACGGATTTATTGGATTATGCTTACAAGAAAAAGGTCTGGATTACTTCTCCTACCACATTAATTTCTACGTTAAGTGTTATTCAGATGATTATTAAAAACATTGAACGTGATCAGTATACTTCGATTATTCACGAAGAATTAAATAAATTAGGTGTCGAATTTTCCCGTTATAAGGAAAGATGGGATCATCTAGCGAAAAGTATTCAGATGGTAAACAAGGATGTAGAAAATGTTTATATCACAACAGAAAAAATCACTAGAAAATTTGATTCTATCAGTCAAGTAGAAGTAGGCAAATTGGAGGATAAACGAGATGAATAAATTAAAAATAATCAATACTGGCTTTATAGTTTTATATATTGGAATTATGTTTTATCAATTAATCTGTTATGGAAGTACGATGACAACCTCAAAGATATTAACTACTTTAGCGATTATTCCTGTTACGGCTGGACCTTTTCTGATTCAGAAAATATTAAAGTATGAGATGAGTGAAACTTTAAAGATACTATACTACGTATTTGTACTTATTGCCCTCATTTTAGGCAGTATTCTAGGGTGGTACTACAAGATTAGTTGGTTTGATTTATTTGCTCATTTAATTTCAGGAATTGTGATGATGATAGTTGCCTTAATTATTCTAAAGAAGAATCATTTATTAAAGAAAGAATTAAAATGGTTTCATATCATCTTCATGATTGCCTTCGGTTTAATGATTGCTTCATTCTGGGAATTCTTTGAATTTGCATCAGATAATATTTTAGGTGGAGATACCCAGTGGGTAAAAGAAACCGGTGTTGATGATACAATGGGGGATATGTTAATTGCTTTTCTAGGATCCATTCTATTTTGTATTTATTATTTCATTGAAGTCCAAGTAAAAAAAGATAAATTTATGAAAAAATTAGATCAAGTATTATAAGGAGGAAAAATTATGGCGGAAAAAGAAAAAAAGGTAAAAGAAAAAAAAGTAAAGGAGAATAAACCAAAGAAAGAAAAAGTAAAGAAAGATCATCGAAAATTATTCTTAAGAGTTCTAATCGTTTTATTAATTTTAGAGCTACTTTCGATACCAGGATTTATATTTGCGGGAATGAATCAAACGATACCAATTGTTTTGTTTATCGTTGTTCCTACTGTGTTTGCAATCATTATTGTATTACTCGCGAGTAGCTGCTTAAAGACGAGCTTAAAAAGAGAAGCAAGCGAAGAAAAGGAAAACGATTGAAAACTTTATAGAATAAAAGGAATAGTAGTAATGTGATCCAAAATAATCCATATTTAAATTTAAAACCATCATCGATTTTAAGAACACTAAACGATGATGATTTTTTGTATTTGTCCATCATTTTTTCTAGAAATTTGCGTTTTCTATTAAAAAGTGCTATAATATGCGCCGTATGAAAGGAAAAAAGTCCTTCCAAGAAAATAAAAAATTCTGATGAATTAAAGGGGAGATGGAAAATATGTTAAAAAAATTATTTCGTCAATACGAAAAAGAATTTATGAAGGAATTAAATTATAAACAAATAAAAGATCTTGAAAACCTTGTTGATGAGATCAAAAGAAAAATCGCATCATTAGAAGCAGAAGAATATCGTACAGGGGTTAGTTACTTCAATACCATTGCTAAGCTAGATGACAAGTTAATGAATGCTAAAAGTACGCTATCTAAACAAAAATCAAGTGAAGAAATCATGGAAGAAGTATGCAACCATACTTATGATGAGGTAACTTCTAAGTTGATGGATGCTGAAGAAATGAAAAAAGTATTACCAGAAGAAAATCCAGAAACTGTGACTCAAGTTAGTACATTCTTATCTAACTACTTACCAAGATATATAGAAGAAGTAAGAAAAGAAAGAAGTTATGACCCATACGATGAAATTGCTCAAAAAGAATTATATGATAACCGTAAAGAAGAATTAGATGAACTTTATGGTTGGATATTTAATATTGCTAGTCAATATGGAGAAAAAGGATTAACTAGATTACAAAAAATGGAAAATAATTTTCAAAAAGTCAGACTATCCACAAGGTTCAATGATCATATAGAAGATGTCATTTTAGAAAAAACATTTGTCGAATATGGCATTCAATATTATGGAGAAGAGTTTACGCTTCAAGCCATTAATCCAGAAGGATCAAGTTTAACACCTAGCCAAATGGTTGCTTATATGGTACAAAATCAATATACTTATGATAGACAACCACTTGCTGAAAGAGAACAACAAGTTCAAGAAAAAAGAGAACAAGCACGTAATAAAATCATGATGAAGAAATAGAAAGAATTTAATCATAGATCATCAAAAACAATAACAAGAATGGTATTTTTAAAGGATATCATTCTTTTCATCTGTACATTTGAGGAACTTATTTTTTGCTATTTTTCAAAAAATGTGCTATAATAAGCCACGCATTTGAAAGGGGAAAAGTAAGAAAAAAATGAAAACGGAGATTTTTTTACCGACATATCGGTTGGAAAGAGTAGATGGAAATAACCAATCCCACTGGGATTATTTGAGTAAACTTTATCAAGATTTTTCTATTCAAGAAGTACTACCTGATATAATCTTAACTCTAGTAGAAAAGAAAAGTAATGTTCATCCATTTATTTCTTACTTTGGAAACAATAAAATTGGGTTCATCAAAGTATGGAAAGTACCATTTGGCCTTTCCAAAAGTGCCGAGATAGAGTGTGCGATAGAAAAGAAATATCGTGATCATGGAATGGGTAAACAACTAGTAAAGGAATTTAGTGATTATTTATTATCGGATAAAGCACCACAAGAATTACAATTTTCAGAAATCATCGCCAGAATTAATCCAGAGAATTTAGCTAGTATTTATGCAGCTGATCAAGCAGGATTTGAACTAACCAATCGATACCATCATTTAGAATTTAAGAAAATAAGAAAATAAAGAAAGAAGGGATAAATATGTTAGAACGTACATTTAGTTATGCGTATAACCAAACATTAAGAGAAGCAATTAAAGAAGGAATGATCAAAAAACATGGTACTTATGATCCAAAACGATTAGAAATAGTAGAAAGACAATATCAACAAGATGGAGCAGTTCAACAATTACCTTTTTCAAAAGTAGCCCAAAAAGTCGTTGAATATGCAAAAAATGGAAATATTGTAGCTAATTTGTCTTGTGGCACAGTAGATCACTTTGTTGCTCAAGCCATTGGGCAATATGCAGGGGTATATCTAGAAGAGTATTTACGATTGACCAAAGACCTTAAAAGCTATTTTTCAAAAGAAAGTGTAAAAAATGATAGAGTTCAAGCGGAAATGGAAGGAATTTATAAATATTTCTATTTGGCAGCTAGCGAACTTGAATGGGAAAAATTTTGTCAATTTTGTGCAGTGGCTGTACAATTTCTTGATTATCAATGGGATTATGAACGTCGTAGTTGGTTTAAACCGGTAACTAAAGATAACGTAGATGCTTACTATACTGGATTCTCCTTACATCTTATGGTAACATATCAAGATTTAAAAGCCCAATATGAAAAGCCAATTGAAGATAACTCTAAACAGAAAAAAAGACTATTATGGAATAGGAGAGGATAATATGTTAAGAAGAGTATTTGATTATTATGAAAATATGGCAGCAAGAGATAGACAATACAATTTTGAAACGAAAAAACAATTGGGTGAACAATCATCGACAACACCGATGACTAGTCAAGAAAAAACATTAGAAATCAGAAGATTAGAACACAAAATTAATGAAATGAAAGAAAAAGAAGTAGAACTTTTACTAGAAAATTATGAAGTTAATGCTTCTAAAATCGCAGAAATCGATCGTTTAAGAAGAGAATGCATTCAGAAAGTAGAAGAATTAAAAAGAATACCTCTAGTTTCATGGGTAACGACTTATGAGCATATTATTGCGAATGTAATGGATGCAATTGAAAGAAAAAGTGTTATTGTGAAGTTCAATAACGGAGAAGCCGATATGGAAACATTGAATATCATGACAGATAAAGTAGCTTCTTATTTAAAAGAATATTTAAATATGGAAAAACAAATAGTAGAAAATATGCCTAGAAGAGAAAAAAGTGAGTCAGAGATTAAAGAGGAAATGATTAAGATTTATGATACTTTCTACCATGCCGCAAGTGAATTTGGGGAAGTCGGAGTAAATACCCTTTATGATGCGGGAATGAAGAACTTCATGCAACGCAAACAACGTTTAGCAATGAGAGGAACTACAACTTCTTACGACTTAATCAATGAACCATTTGGTGGCTTTGATTACGCGAGTTTAATTGCTAGTAATGGTCAAATTCCTAAATCAAAACTTAAAAAATAATAAAATAGGAGTAACTTAGTCTTATTCCTTTTTCTTTGGAATTTTATTGATTATCCACTAAAAATATAGTAAAATTAGGAATAGTTTTGGAGGGATAAAATGATAACGACAAAAAATGTGACACTTCGTTTTGGAAAACGAACGCTATTTGAAGATGTCAATATCAAATTCACACCAGGTAACTGTTATGGTATTATTGGAGCGAATGGAGCTGGTAAATCTACATTTTTAAAATTACTAAGTGGCGAGATTGATACGACAAGTGGAGAAATTATCGTCACTAAAGGAGAAAGAATTTCTGTATTAAAACAAGATCACTTTGCGTATGAAGAATTTTCTGTTATTAATACAGTTATCATGGGAAACACGAAACTCTATTCTATTATGCAAGAAAAAGAGAAAATGTATGCCCAAACGGAGTTTAGCGATGAAGATGGAATGCGTCTTGCTGAACTAGAAGCAGAATTTGCCGAGATGAATGGTTGGGAAGCAGAAAGTGAAGCCGGAGAATTATTATCCGCATTGGGAATTCCCGTTGAACTTCATTATTCTTTAATGAAAGAAATTCCTGCCAAGCTAAAAGTAAAAGTTCTACTTGCGCAAGCCTTATTTGGTAATCCTGATATTCTTCTTTTAGATGAACCAACCAACAACCTAGACATGGAAGCCATTAATTGGTTAGAAGAATTCCTAATCAATTATCCAAATACGGTTATCGTCGTCTCTCACGACCGGCACTTCTTAAATAAAGTCTGTACCCATATTGTAGATATTGACTACAATAAGATGAAATTATATATTGGTAACTATGATTTCTGGTACGAATCTAGTCAATTAGCGTTAAAACAGATGAAAGAACAAAATAAAAAGAAAGAAGAAAAAATCAAAGAATTACAAGATTTTATTGCCCGATTTTCAGCTAATGCTTCTAAGAGTAAACAAGCAACGAGTAGAAAGAAAATGTTAGAAAAAATCGAATTAGACGAAATTGTTCCTTCTTCTAGAAAGTATCCTTATATTGACTTTAAACCAGAAAAACCTTCAGGTAAAGAAATATTAACGGTAAAGAATTTAACCAAGACCGTAGAAGGTAGAAAAGTATTAGATAAAGTATCTTTTACTGTATTAAAAGGAGATAAAATTGCTTTTGTAGGAAATGATGATATTGCCAAAACTACCTTGTTTAAAATTTTAATGGGTGAGTTATTACCAGACAAAGGTGAAGTCATTTGGGGTAAGACCATTACTAAAAGCTATATTCCCCAAGATAATACGGATTACTTTCAAGAGGATGAGACGATTATGGAATGGATGGGAAAATATTATCATGTCGACGATGAAACCGTACTACGTAGTTTCTTAGGTAGAATGTTGTTTTCCGGTGAAGAAGTATTCAAAAAAGTTCCGGTTTTATCGGGTGGAGAAAAGATGCGTTGTATGATGTCCAAATGTATGTTAGAAGCAAGTAATTTCTTAATCCTAGATGAACCAACGAACCACTTAGACTTAGAAAGTATTACCGCTTTAAATAATGGCTTGATAAAATATGATTCAGAAGTTTTATTTACTTCTCACGATCATCAATTTACGAGTACAGTCGCTAATCGTATTATCGAAATTCTACCAACTGGCATTATCGATAGACGCTTACCATTCGATGAATATCTAGAAAATAAAGAAGTAAATCAATTAAGAGAAAAAGCATATGCAGATAAAGTTAGAAATTAAAGGAAAAGGTAATTAGCTCAAAAGTTAATTACTTTTTATATTACGATTAACAGTTATAAATCCTTACTTTTTTAAGAATTTAAAGAAAGAAAATTTATTTCTATGGTTTAACAATCATTGACAAATGTATATATATTGTATATCTTTAAATAAAAAGCTTTGTATTATATATATACATATAAGAAGTATAAATTATGAAATTAGAGAAAAATAGATAAAAAAGATGAAGATAATTAGTCAGTATTAGATAAAAAAATCTTTTTTTGTTACTGACTAAATGATCACAAGGAGAAGTTATGAATAAAGAATTATTAGAACAAGTAAGAGAAAATTTTTTATTAAAAGAAAAACAGTTAAGTAGCTATGCAACCAAGAGTAAAGAGGGAATTCGTTTAAAAAAAGAAACTAGAAAGGATGAGTTTAGACCGGCATTTTACCATGATACTGACCGAATTATTCATGCCTTATCCTACACCAGATATTTAAATAAAACTCAAGTCTTTTCTTTTAATCAAAACGATCATGTTAGTAAGCGAATCGTTCATGTTCAACTAGTTAGTAAAATCGCTCGTACCATTGGAAGAGCCTTAAATTTAAATGAAGATTTGATTGAAGCTATCGCGTTAGGACATGATATTGGCCATACTCCAATTGGTCACGTAGGAGAAAAAATATTAAATGAAATCTCACTAAGAGAAACCAATACTTTTTTTTCTCATAATATTCAAAGTGTTAGAACCTACATGAACTTAGAAAATAATCAACAGGGGATTAATCTAACGATTCAAGTACTCGATGGAATCATGTGTCATAATGGCGAAATGCTAAATAATATCTATCAGCCTAAGAAAAAAACAACCGAAGAATTTTTAAACGAGTATGAAGCCTGTTATACCGATAAAGAAACTTTAAGAAAAGTAAAACCAATGACTTTAGAAGGTTGCGTAGTAAGAATTAGCGATATTATTGGCTATATTGGTAGAGATATCGAAGATGCCATTAATATTGGGGTGTTAAAAAGAGAAGAAATCCCAGAATCTATTCAAAAAGTATTAGGAGTAACTAACAAAGAGATCGTCAATACAATTATTGTCGATATCATCAAGAATAGTTTTAATCAACCTTATCTTAAGATGAGTAAAGAAGTTTTCCAAGCAATAAAAGATTTAAAAAGTTTTAACTATGAAAATATCTATAATAAAGCCAATAGTCAAGAACAAATTGAATTTTATCGTAAAGGAATGAATCAACTTTATGAAAAGTTACTAAACGATATCAAAACAGAAAATAAATCGAGTGATATCTTTAGAATTTACCTCAATCAAGCAGATAAAAACTACCAAAAAACCACTTCACCAGAAAGAATAGTAATTGATTTTATTGCCGGAATGACTGATGAGTATTTTATCCATAGTATTCACCATTTAAAAGAATTTTCATATAGTAAACAAGAACACTAAAAAAATAAAAGTGTCAACAAAAATAACTTGACATTATCATTGTTTTATAGTATCATGTTAGAAGAATTTTTAAATGAGGTGATAATATGAGCGATAAAAAACCAGTTTATTTAACAAAAGAAGGATTAGAGGAGTTAAAAAATGAACTTGATGATTTAATCAATGTAAAACGTCCAGCTAATATTCAGGCAATTAAAGAAGCCCGTGCTTTAGGTGATTTATCGGAAAATGCTGATTATGATTCCGCTCGTGATGAACAAGCTCAACTAGAAGGAAGAATCAAGAAGATTGAACAAATGCTTGAAAATTACGTGATTATAGAAGAAGTTTCTAAAGACAAAGTTGGTCTTGGAAGTACTGTTGTGATCAAATACATGGATGAAGACGATGATGATGAAGAAGATGAGTATAAAATCGTTGGTAGTCAAGAAGCTGACCCGTTTGCAAGTAAGATTTCTAATGAAAGTCCAATCGCCAAAGCGCTACTTAACCGTAAAGTAGGCGATATTGTAACAGTAGAAAGTCCAAATGGAAGCTATCAAGTACAAATTACAGAGATTAAGTAAGATAAGCTAGATTTGCCTAGCTTATTTTTTTCTAACAGGGGATTAAAATGATTGAAGACATCGTAAAAAAATATCAAAATGAACAAAAATTAGTATCTTTATATCGATTAGAGTCAGATAAAAGTAACCATAATCTAACGATAGAACTACCTAGTGGAAACATTAGTTGTCGAGATACTTCCTTATATACTTATTTTTCTCTTTCCAGTAGTCACCATGAATACTTCTATAAAAAACGAATGTACCTTTATCTAAATCAGTTACTAAAACAAAAAGCAGGTATTACTTTACGTAAATCAACGGTTCTTCAACAGAAAAGTTTTCACCAAATCAAAGAAATCGTAGAGAAAGAAGAAAGTGATCATTTTTCTAGTATTCACCTTTATCTTGCACCATCCTTTTTACAATTTTTAGAAGCGAATCTCATTAGTCAAAAACAAAAACAGCTGCAAAAAAGAAAACTACCAGAAGTGGTGGATGAATCTAAGTATCATGGTGGGATAGGAGTATGCGATGCGTGGTTAAATTTATTAATCAATATGACTTTGTTTACAGAAAGTAGACAGTTGACTGCTAAAGATCATCTTCGATTTTTAGAAACAATAAGAAAGAATTATGTCTATGGAAAGAATTATTTACAAGAAAATAAAGCCATATTGGGGAACATGAATTATCGCATCCGAATAAATCCAGCTTTATTTTCTACTTATCATAAATACGAAATATTAGAAGAAGTAGAATATATCAGAAAGAACGATTTACTTCTAGAAAAAGAAAATCAAGCAAATAAGGGAAAGAATTGGGAAAAAATCCTACTGAAAGAATACGAAGCTACGCGTAATCAGATTCTTTCCGATTTAGAAGACAATTATCAACATCTGATTTAAAAAGTTAGCGCTTGTACAAAAGACAAAAGTAGGTTATAATATTAGACGTATTGGAGAAAAGGTGGGTATTTACTTTTTCGTATCAATTGGGATCTTTCAACAGTTGAAAGAATAAAGAAAGGAATGTTAATAAGTATGGCAAAAAAAGAAAAGACAAATAAATTAGAAATTACAATCACAATCGAAGGTAAAGAGTGGCAAGAAGCCTTAGATAAAGCCTTTAAACAAAAAGTAAAAAATGTAACAGTAGATGGATTCCGTAAAGGAAAATGTCCAAGAGACATCTATGAAAAGAAATTTGGTAAAGAATCTTTATATATTGATGGAGCAGAAAGCTTATTACAGAACGCTTATAAAAAGTTATTAGATGAACATAAAGATTTAGTTCCTGTTGTTCAACCTAGAGTCGATATCAAGAGTATTGACGATGACAAAGTAGAGTTCTTATTTACGATTATTACTGCCCCTGAAGTAAATGTAAAAAAATATAAAGGGTTAAAAGTAAAGAAAGATAAAGTAGAAGTAAGTCCTGAAGAAATCGAACATGAATTAGGTCATTTATTAGAAAAATATACGGAAGTAGTAACCAAAGAAGATGGCGAAGTAGAAAACGGTGACATCGCAGTTATCGATTTTGAAGGTTTCAAAGATGGAGTTGCTTTTGATGGGGGAAAAGGAGAAAACTATTCTCTAGAAATTGGTAGTGGTACTTTTATTCCAGGGTTTGAAGAACAGTTAGTGGGAATGAAAACAGGAGAAGAAAAAGATATTAAAGTTACTTTCCCTGAAGACTATATGGCAGAAGATTTAAAAGGAAAAGAAGTAACCTTTAAAGTAAAAGTAAACGAAATTAAACAAAAACAAAAACGGGAATTAGATAAAGATTTCTTCGAAGATTTAGGTATGGAAGGTGTCGATACCAAAGAAAAATTAGAAAAAGAAATCAAAGAAAAAATTGCTGCTCAAAAAGAAGTAGAAGCAGAAAATAATCATATTGATCGTTTATTAGAAGAAATCGGTAAAAATGTTGAAGTAGATATTCCAGAAGAAATGGTAGAAGAAGAAATTGACCATATGATGGAACAATTTAAAGAAAGACTCGAGATGCAAGGAATCAGCTTAGATATGTATTTGAAATTTACGCAATCTGATGAAAAAGCCCTTCGTGATCAAATGGAAAAAGATGCTTATCAACATGTTCTATATCGTTTGATGTTAGAAGAAATCGTAAAATTAGAACATATCGAAGTAACCGATGAAGAAGTAGAAAAAGAACTTGACGAAATGGCTAAGAAATATCAAATGGAAAAAGAAGAATTAGTCAAAATGTTCCATGATAAAGGAATGATCAAGTACGAACTAGAGATGCGTAAAACGATTGAAATGTTAAAAGAAGAAAATAAATAAAAAGAAAAGGTTCTGATCTAGAACTTTTTTCCTTTTGAAAGTAACCTTGATTACCAAAAGTTTCCAACTATCGAAATGTCAAAATATGTATAAATAGGTTGCTTTTTTTAAGTGAAATGCTATAATAAAAATCATAGTTTCTAGGAGGCTTGGCTGGGTATGCAAAATAATCAAGAGAAATTACCAATTTTAATGTTGAGAGATATGGTTCTTTTTCCCGGTAGTGAACTACGTCTTGAATTTGATACCTTAGTAGAAAAACAGATTGTCTCTGTTGCTGAAGGGTGTTTTGATAGTAATATTTTAATTTTAAATCCTAGTAGTGATTTACAAGAACCCTATAGTTTAAAAGATTTACCCAAAATCGGATTAGTTTCTCAGATTAAGATGAGAATGGATATGCCTAATGGTAAGACTAGATTGTTGATGCAAGGCATAAGACGAGTAAAAATACTAGAATTTGAAGAAGAAGATAAAATCTTAAGTGCGACAATTGAAGAAGTAAGTAAAGAAAATCATAATCCCAAAGAAGAAATTGCTTATTCGAGAAAAATTATGAATCTGTTAGAAACCTATATTGATGATTACTCATATAGTAATAATATTATTAATAATTTAATCGGTGTAAATAGTTTAGAGAGAATTACGGATTTAATCGCCCCAACTTTACCAGTCAATTACAATCGTAAAGCAAGCTACATCTGGGAGACGGATTCTATTCGTCGTAGTGAAATGATTATGGAAGATATTCAAAATGATTTAGCAATTTTAGAAATTGAAAAGAAGATTGATGAAAAATTATCTTTAGAAATGGAAAAGAATCAAAAAGAGTATGTTCTTCGCGAAAAGATTAGAATTATCAAAGAAGAATTAGGGGATATTAGTGATAAAGATAGCGAAATAGAAAAAATAAGAGAAAGAATAAAAACCGGGAAATATCCAAAGCGAATCGAAGAAAGATTAGAATTAGAGATTCATCGTTATGAAACGTGTGCCCCTAACGCACCGGATGCGGGAATTATTCGTAATTATATCGATTGGTTACTAGATTTACCTTGGCAAGAAGAAACCATAGATAATGAAGACTTACACAAAGTAAAAAAAGTATTAGATCGTTCTCATTACGGATTAGATAAAGTAAAAGATAGAATTATCGAATACTTAGCGGTAAAACAGAATACGCATAATTTAAAGAGTCCGATTCTTTGTTTAGTTGGCCCTCCAGGAGTAGGAAAAACCACTTTGGCTAAGAGTATTGCTGAAAGTCTAGGACGAAAATGTACCAAGATTTCGGTTGGTGGGATTAATGATGAAGCGGAAATTGTCGGTCATAGAAGAACCTATATTGGCGCCGCCCCAGGATTGATTATCCAAGGAATGAAAAAAGCAGGTACTAAGAATCCAGTCTTTATCATTGACGAAATTGATAAGATGACAAAAGATATTAAAGGAGATCCCGCTAGCAGTCTGTTAGAAGTATTAGATCCAGAACAAAATAAAGCCTTTGTCGATCATTATATCGAAGAGGAGTATGATTTAAGTAATGTCATGTTCATCACTACCGCAAATTACTATGACCAAATTCCATTGGAATTACGAGATCGACTTGAAATGATCGAATTATCTTCCTATACAGAATATGAAAAATTAGATATTGCCAAGAATTATCTTTTGCCACGGCAAAGAAAAGAACACGGCTTGAAGAAGGATGTGGTTCATTTTGATCGTGAAGCCTTCCTTGAAATTATCCGTAATTATACAAAAGAAGCAGGAGTCAGAGAGTTAGAACGTAACATTGCGGCAATCCTGCGTAAAATCGTTACCGATAAAATTATGAATGTTGGGGAAAAAAGCTATGAGATTACCATTTATAATTTAGAAAAATACTTAGGTAAAAAGAAATATTTCTGGAACGAAAATGATATCATGGAACGAGTCGGTATCGTGAATGGCTTGGCATATACACCATTTGGAGGAGATATCTTAGCGATCGAAGCGGTCATGTTTCCTGGAAAGGGCGATATTATCTTAACCGGTAGTTTAGGAGATGTCATGCGTGAATCTGCTCATCTTGCTTTAGATTATCTGAAATCGAACAGTACGAAGTTTAAAATTAATCCGGAAGTATTCCAGAAGAATGATATTCATATCCATGTACCTGAAGGAGCAGTTCCCAAGGATGGTCCAAGCGCGGGGGTAACCTTGACCACAACGCTATTGTCTCTTGTTACGAATACCCCAATTCAAACCAATATTGCGATGACTGGAGAAATGACATTAAGAGGTAAAGTATTACCGATTGGTGGGTTAAAAGAAAAAGTAATCGGCGCTCATCGTAATGGCATTCGAACGATTTTTATTCCTCGTCAGAACGAAAAAGACCTCGATGAAATTCCAAAAGAAGTAACCTCAGATATTCATTTTATTTTAGTCGATCGCTATCTAGATATTCAACATGTTTTATTTAAAGAAAAAAGAGGGAAGAAGAAATATGTCGATCCAAGAAATATTCAACTATTACTCGATTAAAAATCAATTTCTCTGCTTACGAAGTAGTGAAATTTTAGAACAAAATCAAGAAGAAAACCAACAGATTATGATGTGTAAAGCTTTATGTCAAGTAATCGATCAAGAAGATTTCTTCCTAATGACGGATGATTTAAGACAAAAACTTTTAGAAGTAATCTGCGCAATAAGATTTCGCTATTATGAAAATAAAGAATTATTTGCGATGAAACAACACATTACAGATCAGGCAAGTAGTTACCAAAACTTAGAAGAGTTCGAACTATTTAAAAGAAGAAGTATTTGGTTAAAAGAAGAAGGAAGAAAACATGATTTGTTATTTTCGAAAACTTTTGGGAATACCGTCGAAGAAGTATTTACCGCAGTCGAATGGGATCCTTATTATTTAAAGATGATTTTTGAACAAAGTAGAGAATTACCAATTACCAATACAACTTATTTTCTTGCTACTGTAAATTTATTACTAAATGAATATTCGGACTTATTAAAAGAACAAACAGAATATCGTGATTTTATAATAGAGAGTACCAAAAGTTTAATAACATGTCACGACGAGAAGAGAGATTGGGTAAAGAAAAAAACCAAGAAAACGATTCATCGTTTAGAAAACTTAGAACAAGGAAAAAAATTAATCCGCCTATGGAAAAAATAAAGAATGGAAAGAAAACGCCATTCTTTTTTCTTAAAAAAATAAGATAAAAATTTTGAGAACCTTCTAAATTTTGATATAATGATAATAATACGAGGTGGAATGATGAAAAATAGCATAAAAATCTGGTTAATTATCGGTAGTTTACTGATAATTGGTTTAATTATGGGCGGTAGCTATGCTTATTTTAGTGCCTATGATACTTCTGAACAACAAGTCATAAAGGTAGATACCTTAGAAATTACCTACGAAACTGGACAAGATATCCTAATAGAAAATGCTCTACCACAATCACTAGAATCAATCGAATCCTCTCCTGGTCACCAATTCACGATAAGAAATACTGGTGATCGAGATATCACTTATAATATGGTTTTTAGTGATATATCTTTACTCAAAGATAATCAAGATACATTTTCAAACAATTTAGGATGGGCCATTTATCAAACAGACACAGAATATCAAAATGCAACCTTTTTAAAATCAGGAACGTTCTCTTCTTTAAGTGGATTTTTATCTGGAGATAAAGAATTAGTAATTAAAACTGATATTCCCTTAGAAAAGGGAGCAAGTCACAGCTTTATCTTGAAAGTAGGACTAGTGGAAAGTGGCGGTATTCAAAATAGAGATGCTGGACTCGATTTATCATTCAAAATGCAAGTAGATACTTTTGAGCGAGAAGAGGCAGTTAGTAAGCAATCGATTTATCACTATGTAGAAGGTGAAACTTCCGGAATAACCGCTGAACAAAAAGCACTAGTTACGAAAATCATCTTACAAAATCGAATAAATCCAATCGAAGGAGCAGAAATTTCAAAGGATTTTTCTCCTAATCAAGATGGAAGTTGTATGCTTTATGTAGTAGAAAACCAAGAAGAAGCAGGAACTTATACTTTGTATTTTCAAGGAAACGATGAGATCTGGTTAGAGGAAGGAATTAGATTATTTATGGGGTTTACTAAACTTAGGGAAATTGAAAATATAAAAGTATTAAATACTTCCCAAGTAACTAGTATGTGGAATATGTTTGCTGGTTGCACAGAACTTACCAGTCTGGATTTATCTAGCTTTGATACTTCTAATGTAACAGATATGTGGGGGATGTTTGCTCAATGTAGTAAGTTAACCGATTTAAACATCAGTAATTTTGATACTTCAAAAGTAACTAGAATGGCTTGGATGTTCGAAAATACCGGTTTAACGGGAATAGACCTTTCTCACTTTGATACCTCACAAGTTACCGATATGAGTGGGATGTTTTATAATAATCCAACATTAAAATGGGTAGATGTCTCTAGTTTTGATACTTCCAAAGTAACAAATATGGAGCAGATGTTTAATGATTGCGTTCAATTAAAGAATTTAAATTTAGCAAACTTTAATACTAGTTCAGTAACCAATATGCATGATATGTTTGCGGGGTGTACTAGTTTAACAAACTTAAATGTCAGTAATTTTGATACTTCAAAAGTAGTTACGATGTGGGGGATGTTTAATGGTTGTGGGAGTTTAATCAGTTTAGATCTTTCCAGTTTTGTGACCTCTTCAGTAACGAATATGGCTGAAATGTTCAATAGCTGTTGGAACTTATCAAATTTAGATCTTTCCAACTTTGTGACCTCTTCAGTAACAAATATGAAGCTTATGTTTTATGATTGTAACAAACTAACCAAGTTAGATATTAATCATTTTGATACTTCTAAAGTGACAGACATGAGCTTTATGTTTGGTTATTGTAAATCATTAACTTCCCTTGATCTAAGCAATTTTAATACAGAAAATGTGACGAATATGAATGCAATGTTTAGTTATTGCCAAAGTTTAACTAGTTTGAATATATCTAATTTTAACACCGCTAAGGTAACTAATATGCAGACAATGTTTGATTCTTGTACGAATCTAGCTAGTCTTAATTTAAGTAGTTTCAATATGTCTAATGTACAAAATACAAAATGGATGTTTTCCTCTAACCCCAATTTAGTTGCGATTAATCTTGGCAATTTCCACTATTCTAGTATCGTAGATTCAGAATCAATGTTTGCAGGAGTTAACGCTAATATCGTGATAACGATTACAAATAGCGATGCGGTTGCGTGGTTACAAGATAAGCTTGCATCAGGAAGTGTCGTAGTCAGTGCCTAAAGGAAAAGAAAATACGGATTGGGTGTATTTTCTTTTTTTCAGTGTGCCGTGCATGACATATAACTAGAGGGTGAAAGTCCCTTGCACGCGTAGGTATCGACGAAGTGTTAGAGAAGCACAAAGCATCAACAGTGATGTTGGGGCTAAAGGAAGTGTGGAACAAA
>DVKF01000045.1 GCA_018716115.1 Candidatus Alloscybalousia intestinigallinarum | reverse complement strand
GTATTCAATCGCTTAGAAGGAACAGACGGCGGACATACATTAAAGAATTTAGAAATCACTTCAACGAAAGCTCAACTTTCTTTTATCAAACAAATTGATACTAGTGTTTCTAATGTTATTTTTGATAATATTAAAGTTTCAACTACTGCTTCTGGTAATTATGCAAGTATTATTCAATATACTTACGGTAGTATGGAAAATTTAACTTTTCAAAATATCACTGTGGATGCATCAAAAACAACTTACGTTGGAAGTATATCTCGAAGTTATAGTACGTCAATTCAAAATATTCAGTTGAATAATATCACTGTAGTTGGTAATAGTAATGTCGCTGGATTTATTGGTCTGATGGATGAAGCTGATGTAGAAAATATCACTTTAAAAACGGTAAATGTTATGGGTAACTCTAATAATGTCGCTGGATTAATTGGAAATATTACTAATTCTATATCTACTAAAGCAAAGCAATTTAATATAAAGGCAGATGATGTTCATGTCATATCAACTGCTTCTAGTAATCATGGGATTTTATATGGTTCAGGTGGTTGTTCGAATTCGACAATAAAAAATTCTAGTGTACATGGATATAATAATGTTGGTGGTATGGCTGGTAGTAATAATGTATATGAAGGTTCCAAGGTGAGTGTAGAGAATTGTGATATTTCAGGAAATCAATATGTTGGAGGAATTTCTGGAACTAGTGGTCGTATTATTGATAGTAGTATTGTATCTAATTCTACGATTTCTGGAAATAATTCAAGCTCTCTTTATGTAGGCGGTTTAGCTGGATATTATGCTAATGAAATACGTAATTCTGGAATTTATCATAGTACAATTACTAATCTAGGAGATTATACTGGTGGATTGGTAGGACGAGCTACTTCTGTTAATATATATAGAAATGCTGTACAAGATTGTGTTGTATCTGGCAACAACTATGTTGGAGGAGTTAATGGTGGCAATTCAGAGACTTCCCATCCCCGTACGATTCGTTATAATACTATTCAGGCAACGATTAATGCAACTGGAAGTGGTGCAGGTGGTATTATGGGATATTACCAAAACAATAATATTGATACTACATTAGGACAATATACTATTCATTCTAATTTAATAGAAAATTCCTCTATTTCAGCTGGTTATAATGCGGGAGGATTAATTGGTCAAGTCGATGCGATGAAGACGGGTAATGTAATTTATAATAATATTATTGTCGCAAATGTTGAAACAGTAAATGATCCATCAAGTGCTGGAATTGTTATCGGTAATGGGGATGCCCTAACCACGGCGATGCAAAATACTTTGATTTATGAAAACTCTCAGTTAAATGGTGAAATCATATCTGATTTAGATATTGTCGGGATTGAAGAGAAGAATTATGGTTCTGCTTCAGATCTAGCTACGCAAACTACTTATACGAATCGTGGACTTACGACTGGTGAATTTGATTTTTCTCCACTTTCAACAGGTCATTATCCAATTTTAATCAATACTCTAGGTCAAGAGTTAATTTCACTTCCAATTTCCACTTTCCAATTATCCACGATGTCGCTTGCTTATCCAATGAATTATATGAAGAGCTTACCTCAGGTAGTTGCTTACTCATCAGGAATTAATGTCATTAATCTAGAATTTAGCGAATTAAATGAATATGTAACTGTTTATGTTAATGATACTCCATATTCACTAACCGATAAAACAATGACTTTCTATTATGATTATCAAACCGATTTAAAAATTGTAGTAACAGATGGATTGAATGCTAAAGAATATATCTTTACTCCTGATGATGTGAAGAAGACAATACTTACTATCGGAAATTATTATTACTATTTAGATAATGATAAGTTAATTAGTAATGAGAAAGAGTACAATGATAGTTTCATTCATCTATATGATCATTACGCTTTAACTAGTGATGGCGGAGTACTTGATCTTGAAACAGGCGTTTATCAAGAGAACAATATTACCAATCTGTCTCGTAAACAGAATACTACTTCTTTATATCGTTTCACGTATCATAATCAATTGATTGATACTTATTATGGTTATAGTCTAATTGATCAAGAGAAAGAAGTAGATAATCAAGTATTCGTTAAGAACGGTAAAGTAACGATGCTTAGATCTGATTCAATGTATTATGGAGATCAGTTGATTATTGATTCTTACAACAATAAAGATTACTTACTAGTTTTAGGTAGTGATGGAAAACTATATTCTTTAAAGAGTGAGATTAAATATCCAAATGATTTCAAGAATAAAGAGATTATTGAAATGAGTAGTAATATCTTAGGTAATAGTAGCTTTGTCTTAGTCCGCTATGAAGATGGAAGTATTTATGGTTTTGACTATCGGACAGGAGTAAGAATTGTGTCTACTGTGGATAAGAATGTTTCTATCATTGATTATTTTGTGGATAAAGTTAGAAGTGCTTATCAAGAAACATTTGATACTAGTTATCAGAATGCTTATCAAGATACCCAAAAACTAGTCACAAAACTAGAAGAACAATCTTTGGAGCAAGTAATGGATTCTAAAGAACAAGACACTTACGAATATGTAGAAGTGTATGATCCAGTCAAGAAGAAATATGATGTTTATGAAGTTTCCAGTTACTTAAATGGATCAAGTAGGGTAGAGAATATGACTATCGATTATGATAAATCGATTACTGATAACATCTACCAAGATTATGCTTTATATTCGTATTATCATACTTCTTTACCAGGCAGGGTTATAGGAACTAAGTTAAACGGTTTATACATCTTCATTGGTATTTGTACATTGATTGGTAGTTTATTTGTTTTATTACTTACTTATAGACAAAAGGAAAATACGGCTAAATAGGTCGTATTTTTTTAATAGAAAATTTTGTAACTTTGAAGACATTTATTCATTTACTTACTATAATACTAATAACTATTTATTCAAAGAAATTAGGATAGTAAATGGAGGTAAAAAATGGATAATCAAATTAATCATGTATTTCATAATATTAAACAATTGGTAATTAGTAGTAGAAATAAAGTTTATTCTGTTGTGAATACTGAAATGCTTAATTTATATTGGAATATAGGAAAAGCAATTATGGAAATTCAACACGGAGACGAGAGAGCAAGTTATGGAGATTATGTTTTAGAAAATTTATCTCAGCGCCTAACTAGTGAATTTGGTAAGGGGTTTTCTAAGAGAAATTTAGAAAGAATGAGAAAATTTTATATCTTTTTTCCAATTACGACAACAGTGTCGTCGCAATTGAGTTGGTCACATTACCTAGAGTTATTAAAAATAGAGGAAGAGCCAAAAAGAAAGTTTTATATGAATGAATGCATAAATTCGCGATGGAGTGTGAGGGAACTTCAAAGGCAAAGAGATTCATTGTTGTATGAAAGATTGTTATTATCTGCTGATAAGAAAAAAGTACTAGAGTTGTCTGAAAAAGGACAGGTGTTAAGGGAAGGTAAAGACTTAGTAAAAGATCCATTTGTATTAGAATTTTTGGATATCAAAGAAAATACAGAGTATTTAGAAAGTGATTTAGAAAAGAATATATTAGAACATTTAAAAGAATTTTTATTAGAACTTGGTAAGGGTTTTAGTTATGTTGGCAATCAAGTAAGATTAACCTTAGAAGAAGATCATTTTTATCCAGATTTGGTTTTCTATAATCGACTTTTAAAATGCTTTGTCATTATTGATTTAAAAATGGGGAAAGTCACTCATCAAGATATTGGACAGATGCAAATGTATGTTCATTATTATGATCGAGAAATTAAACAGAAAGAGGAAAATTCAACTGTTGGGATATTATTATCCACAACTAAAAATGAAACTGTCGTAAAATATACACTTCCAGAAGATAACAGAAATATTTTTTCTACTACTTATCAGTTACACTTGCCAACTGAACAAGAGTTAATTACTGCGGTTGAGGAGGAAAAGAAGAATTTTGAGTTAAATCACTGATATTGGGTATGGGAAAATGGTGATTTGAAAAATATCTCTAAATATGTTGTATTTTTTTAATAGAAAATTTTGTAACTTCGAAGACATTCCATTCGTTTCTTACTATAATACTAATAACTAATTATAGGAGGGAATTATATGGATACAAATAAAACAACAAAACCAATTATTGATGAAAAAATTATAGATGGTTTATTTAATGAGATTGAAAAAGTTATTGTAGAAAATAGAACTAAGATGACTTATCAAATTAACAATACTTTAGTTAATACCTATTTTCATATTGGTAAAATTATTGTGGAAAATGAGCAGAATGGTAATATCCGTGCTGAATATGGTAAAGATGTATTAAAAAATTTATCTAAGAAGTTAACGAACAAATATGGTACAGGATTTAGCTTGTCAGGATTATATAATATGAGACTATTTTATATTCGATATAAGAATTTCCAACCACTGGCTGGAAAATTAAGCTGGTCCCATTATTGCTATTTGATTTACATTGAAGATGATAGGGAAAGAAGCTTTTATGAAAAAGAATGCATTAATTCTGGATGGTCAAAAAGAGAGTTAAAAAGACAAATCGATTCCTTATTGTTTCAAAGATTATTATTGTCTAGGGGCAAGAATAATATTAAGGAAGTGTATGAATTATCTAAAAAGGGTAATGAAATTAGTCGCCCTACTGATATATTGAAAGAGCCTTATGTATTTGAATTCTTAGGAATTAAAGAGGATAAGCCTGCTCGAGAAACTGATTTAGAGAAAAATTTACTTCATCATTTGTCTTCTTTTTTGCTTGAGTTAGGGAAAGGGTTTATGTATGTAGGTCATCAAATGAGAATTACTTTAGGTGATAATACTCACTATTATGTTGATCTAGTGTTTTATAATAAAATTTTAAGATCTTACGTTTTAATTGATTTAAAAACTGAAAAAATGAAACCAGAATACGTTGGTCAAATGAATATGTATGTCAATTATTATAATAGTGAAGTAAAAGATGAGTTTGATCAAGAAACAATCGGAATTATTTTGTGTGCGGGTAAGAAAGATGTCACTATGGAATATGTTTTGGGAGGGTTATCAAATAAAGTGTTTGCTTCTACTTATACCTATTACATTCCTAATCGAGAAGAATTAATTAACGAGGTTGAAAGAATATTGAGTGAAAATTTATTTAATTAAGATATTTAGATGATTGATAATAAAAGGGTATTGACCTTTCTTTTTTTTCTGGTATAATGATTTTATAGTAGGAGAATAGTTTATGAAAGTATTAGAAGCAGTAGGCGTTCGAAAGAAATTTCATCGGAAAGAAGTATTACATGGGGTTAATATTACTTTAGAAGAAGGGGAAATTGTAGGCTTTGTCGGACCAAATGGTGCGGGGAAATCTACATTTATTAAATCCGTGTTGGGATTATACCACTTAGATGAGGGAGTTATTCGGATTTGTGGTTATGATGTTAAGAAAGATTTTGAAAAAGCATTAAGAAATGTTGGCTGTATTGTAGAAAATCCAGATATGTATCAGAATATTTCTGGGCGGGAAAATCTTAAAATTTGTGCTTTAATGAATGGTATATCTCATCCTAAGAATTTAGATTTATTTGTCAAATTGGTTCATTTAGAAGAGGCAATCGATCAGAAAGTAAAAACTTATTCATTGGGAATGAAACAACGACTAGGTTTAGCACAAGCATTACTTAATCATCCTAAATTACTTATTTTGGACGAACCGACGAACGGATTGGATCCTTTAGGAATTAAAGAATTACGAGAGATATTAAAACGAATTAACGAAGAATATAAGATGACAATCTTTATTTCTAGTCATATTTTATCAGAAATAGAAAATGTTTGTGATCGGGTGATTTTAATTCAAGAAGGAAATATCGTTGAAAATATTTTAGTATCCGAAATTAAGGATAAAAATATCAGTTTAGAAGATGAGTTTTTGACTAAGACTCTTAGACAGGATGGTGAGTAAGATGCAGTTACTACGATTAATTCGTTGTGAATTTATTAAGCATTTTTCTTGGAAACAAACAATTATCGTTTTTCTTATTTTAATCTTATCTTGTTTTGCGCTAATGAAAATGGAAGCTTTCTTTGGCTCTAATCGTGTATATACTGATCCTATTTATATGGAAGAGTTTGATGAGGCTTATCAGAAAGCGGATAAAGCATTAGAAGAAGAAGCTAATTTAGTAAATGAGGGCGTAGCTGAAGTTTTTTCTAGGTTGGGGAATCCTTATCGCGATACGATTCAATTACTGGGAAATGGTAGTACTCAATCTTGTTGGCAACAGGATGCATTATCTAGTTTAAGTTCATCACTTACTCATTTAGTTGTTTTAGAACAGGTACAGACTTATCAAAACGATTCTTCCTTTTTAGAAGAAGTTTCTTCTTTACCTTCAGAAAATGCTCAGTATGATATGTATTATGGGCAAGTTGCTAGCTATACGAATCTGTTGAAGAAAGCGGTTTCTTTATCACCAACTGAGTTTTCTCGTGATTTTACGTATTATCATGAATATGTTGATTTAGTGACTAGGGCCTTAGAAGAAAATGCTTATTATCTTTATATCGAAGCTACTTGTCAGACTTTAATTTATTATGCCACTGTTTTTGATCAGGAAATTAGTGAGGATAGTCTAGCTATTTATCAGATGATTATCGATGAAAAAATTATGGATGACCGTGATTATCGAGTAGTTAACGCGCTTCAGTATTTAGAAAATGTTAATTTAGAAATTGCCCCACCTACTTTAGAAGAATATCATCCATCATCGTATAATGGAGCGAGTTATACGAATGTTAAAACTTATTTTAGAAAATTAAGTGAGGATTTTGATGCGAAGAATCAAATTTTACATTATGCGATTCAGCATGATTTGAAACATGATTTATATTATCCGTCAGATTATGAACCTATATATTCTTATCAAACAGCTAAGAATTTTATGAATCAAGGACTACATTTAATTGTAGTAGTGATCTTTATTATGGCGATTACACATGCGGGTATTACCTCACGTGAACATGATAGTGGAACGGTAAAATTATTATTGGCTAAGCCTGTTAAACGATCAAAAATATTACTTTCTAAGTTTTTATATTTAATTATAGAAACCTTTATTTTATGGTTGATCGCTTCCCTTATCTTATTTATTTTAGTTGGTATTTCTTATGGATTTAGTGAACTCTTTACTTCTAAACTTTTATTTATTGGTGGCGAAGTTAGAGAAATTCCTTATCTCTTGTGGTATTTAGTAAATATGTTTATTGGTATGATACCAGCTTGTTTCTTCTTAAGTTTAATTCTTTTCTTATCTAGCGTTACTTTAAGTACTGCTTTGACAGCTAGTATTACTTCTATTTTTACTTTATTTTCAGTGATGATTTGGATGGTGATTTCTAATTCTGGTTTTACGTTCTTAAAGATTTTCTGTTATACACCGATAGCTTATTTAGATTATTGGATGGTTACTTATCATAGTGAGTATTATTTAGAAACATGTATGCTTACTGGACTTTATGAACCATTTGGTTTGGTTATTTGTTTAATTTTTATGGTAATGATTTATTTTTTGTCCGCCTTTATTTATACGAGGCGAGATATTAAGAGCTAACTCTACATGAAGTAGAGTTTTTCTCTTACAGTTTTGTTATATTTTACTTTATTCCATCTAAATGTGTTATACTAATTAGTAATGAAAGAGTGATGTTGATGGGAAGTAGAATTAAACGTTATTCGCCTCTTCCAACAGAAGGGTTAACTCAGTTACAAGTAGAAGAACGAATCAAGGATGGACTTGTTAATTATGATAATCAACCGGCTACGAAATCTGTTTTTCAAATTATTCGTGATAATATATTTACTTATTTTAATTTCTTGAATTTAGCTTTAGGGGTTGCGATTTTAGTAGCGGGCGCTCTTCAAGGAGAATTGTTTGAGGCGGTTAAGAATTGTTTGTTTTTAGGAGTTGCGATTTGTAATACCATAATTAGTATTATTCAAGAATTAATTTCTAAGCGTATTATTGATCGACTTTCCGTTTTGGCTTCTAATCAAGCTACAGTGATTCGTGATGGGAAGCCGTTCGAGGTTGGGATTGAAGAAATCGTCTTGGATGATGTCTTGTCTTTTAAACTAGGTAATCAAATTGTCACGGATGCTATTATTTTAGAAGGCGAAGTGGAAGTTAATGAAGCTTTTTTAACTGGAGAAGTAGATCCTATTGTTAAAAAGACTGGAGATATGTTATTATCTGGTAGTTTTATTGTAAGTGGTGAATGTGTAGCTAGAGTAGAGCATATCGGGGGAGAGAATTATATTTCTGTTATTTCTAGTGAGGCTAAATATAAGAAAAAAGTAAATTCGATGATTATGCATTCCTTTGAGAAACTATTGAAAATATTATCGATTTTAATTGTACCAATTGGAATTTTATTCTTCTTTAATCAATATTCGATTATGGGAAATGTGAGTGATGCTACTTTTTCTACAGTTGCGGCAGTTATTGGCATGATTCCAGAAGGATTAGTATTATTGACTAGTTCCGTGATGGCGGTTAGTGTTATTCGACTTGCTAAGTATAAAGTCTTAGTTCAACAGTTATATTGTATTGAAATCTTGGCACGAGTTAACGTGATTTGCTTAGATAAGACGGGAACCATTACTGAAGGGAAAATGGATGTTATTGATGTTATTCCTTATGATAAAGAAAACAGAAAAGAGTTAGTGAATCATTTAAAAGAGTTGGGACATTCTTTTGGTGAAGATACTCCGACGATGCGGGCCATTATCGAGTGCTTTGGGACACAAGATAACTACGTAGAAACTGGAAAAATTCCTTTTTCATCAGAGCGTAAATTCTCTGCTGTCTCTTATACGGAACAAGGTTCATTTTATATTGGGGCTCCTGAGTTTGTTTTAGGAGAAGATATCAAAAAAGTTCAAAATGTTTTAGATCCATATCTTGGTGATTACCGAGTGTTGGTTTTAGCTAAGAATTTTAAACCATTAACCGAACATCCTGAGCATTTAAAAGTATTAGGGTTTATTTTGATTCAGGATCGGATTCGACCTGATGCGAAAGAAACTTTATCTTATTTTAAAGAACAAGGCGTTTTATTGAAGATTATTTCTGGAGATAATTATCAGACTGTGGAAAGTATTGCTCGTCGTGCCGGAATGGATCAGGTAAGAGGCATCGATATGACCACTGTTAAGGATGCGGACTTTGAAGATATCGTTACACAGTATAACGTTTTTGGACGCGTGACCCCGATTCAAAAGAAAAAGTTAGTTCAAGCATTGAAAAGAAAAAAATATACGGTAGGTATGGTTGGAGATGGGGTCAACGACGTATTAGCCTTGAAGGAATCTGATTGTAGTATTGCGATGGCTAGTGGAAGCGAAGCAGCACGTAATGTCAGTGAACTTGTTCTTTTGGATTCCAATTTTGCTTCGATGCCTAAGATTGTTGCGGAAGGAAGAAGAATAATTAATAATATTGAGCGAAGTAGTTCTTTGCTTTTATCTAAGACGATATTTACGCTTCTGTTAATTGCAATTTGTGTTTTTATCTCTTCAGAATACTTCTTTATTCCCATTCAACTTACGTTAATCACGATGTTTACGATTGGTATTCCCTCTTTTATTTTAGCTTTAGAACCTAATCATGAATTAGTAGAAGGAAATTTCTTATTAAAAGTAGTAAGTCGGAGTTTACCTGCTGCTTTAACTGTAGCTTTTAATGTTATTATGGTTTTATTATTCCAAGCTGTTTTCCATTTACCAGATGATATTGTTTCTAGTTTAGTGATCTTTTTAACTGCTATGACTGGGTTTATTTTGCTTTATCGGATTTGTCAACCATTTAACCGATTACGAAAAATTTTATTTGTCCTTTTGGTATTAGGCTTTATTTATGCTTCGATATTTCAACCAGACTTTTTTGATATTCACGAAGTAACGGTAGAAATCGCACTTATTTTTGCCGTATTGTTGTTTTCTTCGTTGTATGTATTTAATAAGCTTAGTTCGACTGTGGGGGATTGGTTAGAGAAAAAGGGATGGTTACATACAAAGTAATGATTGCTTTTTTTCCTAAGTTTCGTTATAGTATTAATAGGGGGAAATAGATAATGACGATAGAAGAAGTAGAAAATACCACGGATATTGAAATGCAGAAAAAAGAATTAGAAAAGAAAATAGAAATATTTAAGAAAAATGAAGAGACCGTTTATGATTTACTTGCTCTTTATGAACATTTGACTTCTACAAAAAAACCATTAAAAGATTCTTTTCTTTTATGTTTACTAGTAGATAAATTAATTCAGGATTGGAAAGATCCTGATGTGGTTTTTTTTCCACTTGAGGAAGATGGTCCCTTTCAAATTCTTGAAAATTTACACAATGAGTATTTAGAAGTGAAAGAAGAATTAGAACATGTTCCAGAATTAAAATTAGAAAAGGAATTTTCCCTTTCTGAAAAAAGAGAGCAGGCTTTCGATATGTTAAGATCATTATCTTGGCGAATAAATGGTACCGGTGAGATAGATGATATTGGAGAACTTAGTTTTTCTGACTTATGTTTAGATGATTCTTCTTTCCATGTGACTGTTGAATTATTACTTTCTGATATTTCTTTTCAACGCCGATTAATGTTATTTGAATTGATGTGTCAGAAAGGGGTAAAGAAGAAAAATCTTGAATTTCTAGAATACTTTTTTGATCAAGATAGTCGTGGTTTAAAAAGAAGAAAAAAAGCTGAAGTTATGGAAAAGAAGAATGCTTTGTTTGATGCTTTTATTGCGAATAAAGGTAGTTACTCTTTTTCAAAGTTTATCGACGAATTAAAGAGTCAAAAAATGTATGGTTGGTTTGTTCGTTTTCAACAGATGGGAATCGATGTTAATGAGTATTATTGGGATGGTTCTTCTCTAGAACTAGGAAGAGAATGTGGCGATGTTTCGATCGTTAGTTTTATTGCTAAGGAGAAATATCTTTATCCTCTTCGTTGTTTATACGAAGCGCCTAGTTATCAAAAGTTACCTGAACAGATAAGAAAAAATAATGATTTAGCGATTATTCAACAATTACAGTTTTTGGATTTACTAAATTTTATCGAACTGCCTAGTTTTCAAATGACTATGGATTTAGTTCCCGCAATTATGAATAGAATTTGCGAACAAGAGAGAATTCTTCCACGACCCGATTTTAAAATTTTCGTTATGGAGCGTTTAGTACTGCGAAGAGAAAAATCTTCTAATCCTAAAGAATATCGACGGTTATCTCAGGTATTAACCGCAATTGATGAAGCTCCGGATTGTTTTGATGAGATTAGAAAGTTAGAACAAGAAAAACAAAAATTGATTCAGAAAAGGCAAGAAGTTGTTGGTAAGCTGAGTGATTTGAACGAAATCTTACAAAATCAAGTCCCAGGTAAGAGAATAATTAAAAATTTAGAGTTTCATAAGAAGTTGTCATGACTTCTTTTTTTAAAACTTTTTAGAGGTTTTGTCGAAGTTGTATAAATTTTTTGAAAAGTGGTCTATATTTAATATACAAGAATAAGAGGTGGCTTATGTTCCAGATCGATATGGAGTTTGTACACGGAATGTTGTTTGTTCGATTAGAGGGAGTTCTCAGTAAGCGTACATCTAAAGAATTAAATGAAGTATTAGATCGAATGATTCATGTTCATGGAGTTCGCTTTTTTGTGATTAATCTTGAGGCTTTATCCTTTCTCGATGAAGATGGAATAAATGTGATTATGAGTCATTACCAGGATATTGTCTTACATGATGGTAGGTTGATTGTCTGTGGGGATAGGTCTCATTTAAATCAAAAAGTAGCTGATGAATTAGATCAAGCTTTACCAGATGTAGAAAGGAGTAGTGATGAATTAAGTGCCTTTCGTCTAATGCATATTTAATTGTTTGTGAGGTAGTTGTCGTTTGCAGTCCTTAAATAAAATAAGATAAGGGTGAAAATATGGCTATCGATTTACAAGAGTATGAAGGGCGAATACTTGCTTATGCAAGTAAGTTTCGTTACTACTATGATATGGACGATTTAATTCAAGTAGGTAGAATTGGGTTATTAAATGCGTTAGATCATTATGATCCGAGTCAAAATACGAAGTTTTCTTCTTATGCTTTTCTTTATATTAAGGGAGAAATTTTAAAATATGTGCGAGAAAACAAAAATATTAAGATTAGCAAAGAATTATCTTCGTTAGTTAAACCAATTGAGCGAGCTAAAGAAGTACTTAGACAACGTCTACAAAAAGAGCCGACGATTGAAGAAGTTAGTCATTTTTTAGAGATTGATCGTAGTGTGATTGAAGAGGTGATAATGTCTCAGGAATTTGTTCGTAGTCTGGATTATGTTTTAAATGAAGATGATGAAGGAAAAGAGATGAATCTTTATCATACCTTAGCTTATGAAGAAGCTGGATACGATGCAAATGTACTTGATTTAAAACAAGCAGTAGCGGATTTAGAAGAAGAGGAGAAAAAACTAATTACTTGTCGTTATTTTGAAGATATGACACAAAGTGAAACTAGTAAGATATTGGGGGTTAATCAGGTAAAAGTTTCTCGCGAAGAAACAAAGATTTTAAAAAAATTGCGCGGTGTATTGACAGATAGCTAGGATTATAGCTATCTTTTTGTATAGAATTTTTTTCTTTTTCTCATACTATTAATGGGTGATAGATAGATGGAAAAAACAAGATATAAAGAGTTGGTAAAAAAACATCAACCGACCGAGACAAGAAGCCAAAATGCATTTATCGCGTTTGTGACTGGTGGGATTGTCGGTGTGATTGGTCAATTGTTGACAGAGTTTTATGCGGGATTTTTTGAAATATCCACCAAAGATGCTTCGACTTTTATGTTAGTTACTTTAATCTTTTTAGCTAGTTTATTTACGGCTTTAGGTTTCTTTGATAAATGGGTAAATTTCTGTAAATGTGGATTAATTATTCCGATTACTGGATTTGCGCATTCAATGACGAGTGCGGGAATCGAATATCGAAAGGAAGGACCTATCTTTGGTTTAGGAAGTAATATTTTTAAACTAGCGGGTAGCGTAATTTTATATGGTGTAGTTTCCGCATGGTTTTTTGGGATGCTTAGATTGATTATTATGGGAGGATAAAAGATGACATTTAAATATAATCAGGTATTTGTTGAAGATGCCGCGACGATTGCAGGACCGTATGAAGCGAAAGGACCGTTAAAAAAGTATTTTGATCAGACATTTGATAATTTGTATCATGGTGAAAAGTCTTGGGAAACCGCAGAAGCGAAAATTTTGGAAGATAGTATTCGGATGTTGATGAAAAAAACGAAGAAGACAAAAGAAGATATCGATGTGATTATCTCAGGAGATTTGATGAATCAAATTACTTCTTCGTGTTATTCTTCAGAAAAGTTTAATTTTCCGTTTTTGGGTATCTATAGTGCTTGTGCGACAAGTGTAGAAGGAATGATTTTAGGTAGTAGTTTAATTGATGGTGGCAAAGTAAATCGGGCAATTGCTTCTACTTCATCACATAATATGTCTAGTGAAAAACAATTCCGTAATCCTACTGAGTATGGAGCGCCAAAGCCGAAAACCGCAACATTTACCGCAACAGGTGGTGCAAGTATTTTATTAACGAACGAAAATACCGGAATTAAAGTGGAAAGTTCTACGATTGGAAGAATTGTGGATTATGAGCAGAATGATCCTTTTAATATGGGAGCAGTAATGGCTCCTGCTGCCGCTGATACGATTCATCGTCATTTGACGGATTTAAATCGTACGCCGGATTATTACGATTTAATTTTAACTGGTGATTTAGGAACTTATGGTAAAGAAATTTTGATTGATTTTATGAAAACTGAGTATGGTTTAGATATCAGTAGAAATTATAATGATTGTGGTACTATGCTTTATGACTTGGAAAAACAAAAAGAAGTCCAAGCTGGTGGCTCTGGACCGGTATGTAGTGCATTAGTAAATTATAGTGTTGTGTTGGAACTTTTGAAAAAGAAAAAAATAAAGAAAGTATTGTTAGTCGCAACAGGGGCGTTATTTTCTCCTACCTTTGTCTATCAACATGAAAATATTTTAAGCATTGCGCATGCAATCAGTTTGGAGGTTATCAAATGATCTATTTAACTTCTTTCTTGTTCTGTGGCTTTATTTGTCTTTTGGGACAAGTGATTTTGGATAATACCAAGTTAAGCGCAGGTCATATTACTAGTATCTTTGTAGTAATAGGCGCTTTTCTAGATACTTTTAGTATCTATGATCAGATTATTACTTGGGTAGGTGCGGGGGCATTAGTTCCCATTACTAGTTTTGGTCATTCTCTTATTCATGGTGCCTTAGATAAGGCTAGTGATATGGGGATTATGGGATTATTAATGGGAATGTTTGATCTTACTGCATCAGGGATTACGGCCGCTATTGTGTTTACTTTTATTTTTAGTTTATTCTTTAGACCCCAAAATTAATTATTGTTTTTCGATAATTCGATAATTAAATTCATATCATCGTCTTTGGCGATGATATTTTTATGTTGTTGGTGGCATTTTTCACAACGATAGATAATTTTATAACTATCTTTAAATTTTTCTATTCCGATTGGTTTTAGCAATCCTTGACAAGAATTTTCTCTATCTCCGGGAAAGATATCTACATGTTTAGAGTATAGGCAAAAGGGACAGTGATCTCTAGCTGTATAATTTAGTTTAGGTACTTGTTTGTGGCAATGTTCACAAATAAATTCTTCATCGCGCATCGTAAATTTTTTCATCATAACCTCTTTTCTTATTTATCTCTTGGAAGTCCTGTTTGAAACTTTTCAATATCATTAGTGTAGTAATCTTTGTGATCTAAATGAAAGTGATCACTTAGCATAAAACATTTCCTATAACAGATGTCCCAATTCGTTTGTGTGTCTAACCAATTGTAGTTGTTTGGTTTTAAGTAGTGATCAATTCGCATTATCTTGTTTTTATCCTCGTATAAACAATCGATAAATACTGTATATTGACTATGTTTATTATCGTAATAAACTGCTCTTATTCTTAAAGCTTGATTATTTTTATTTAGTAGTGGGATAGCTTCCATTTTTTTGATAAAATACTCTACATCTTTTAAGTCGGGAAAAGTATTAGCAGTTCTAGAACATAAGTAGAAGAAATAATCTTTATAGTTTGCTGCCCAAAAGGAAGGAGAAGTAGTATTATAGATTTTCCATTTATTTTTTTGGGCGCTTTGTGGAAAAAAGAGGGAAATTAGAGGAAAAGATTCTGGAGTGTTAAGTCTTTTTTCTATTTCTATACAGTCCCAATATCTTAAGGTTAATTTTCCTTGGGATTCGATTTCTTCTAATCTTTTAATTACTGTAGAGGATGGTTGAGTAGAACAGACCAGAAGATATCCAGTTGCTCCTATGGCTTCGCAGCGATCCGTAATATTCTGAATATCAGCTATTCCTACTGAACGTTCTGAATGAGCAAAGTGTTTACAACAAACGAGCCATTTCCTTCTAAAATTCGCTATTGGACCTTGCGCTCTTTCGATAAAGAATAGATCTCTTTCTGAGTCTGGTCCAACTCCGGTCCAATGTACTTCTAATCCCATTTTTAATAATATCTCTCTAGTTAACTGTTCAAATTTAATTCCGTCTTCGGGAAGCTCTTTAAAATTAATCATATATTTTCCTCGCTTTAACTACTTGGTTAAGATATTATTTTATCACATTGTCTATATAAAAAATACTAGCTTTTCTAGTATTTCATCTCTATTAATGGCGGAGAGTCAGGGATTCGAACCCTGGGAACGATTAAGTCGTTCATAGCATTTCGAGTGCTACACTTTCGACCACTCAGACAACTCTCCATTTCGTATGTAATTATATCATAAATCTTTATTTCTAGTACTTTCTTTTTTAGTTTTTTTAGTATTATGATATAATGTTTAGTAGTTAATAGGTGATATACATGGAGTATGAAGTAAAAATCGATAATTTTGAAGGTCCTTTGGATTTGTTATTACATTTGATTAAGGAATCCAAAGTAGATATATGGGAGATTAGTATAGCGGATATTGCGGAAGAGTATTTGGCTTATATTCAGAGAATGGAAAAGTTAAATTTAGATATTGCGAGCGAATATTTGGTAATGGCTAGTGAATTAATCGAGATGAAAAGTAGGATGTTACTTCCTCGCCCAGAAAAGGAAGTGGGGATAGAAGAGGAAGAAGATCCTAAAGAACGTTTAATTAGACGTCTGGTAGAATATCAGAAATATAAAGAGGTAACTAAGAATTTTAAAGAGTTGGAATCTTTACGTCAAGAATTTTATACCAAAGCTCCCGATAATTTAAAAGAATATGTGGAAGAAGGGGTCGTCCCTAGTAGTGATGTTACTTTGGAAGATTTAATGGTTGCTTTTCAAAAGTTTTTGAATCGTAAGGTATTAGAAAAACCACTTCAGACGACAGTAACCAAAAAGGAAATTACAGTCGAAGAAAGAAGAAAGAGTATTCGTGATATTTTATCTAGAAAAAAACGAGTGGATTTTTTTGAATTGTTTGAAGTCGTCACTAGAGAGTACATTGTTGTTACTTTTTTGGCGATTTTAGAAATGGCAAAAAAACAGGAATTATTGATTAAACAAGAAAGTGACTTTTCGGAGATTATGATTGAGGTGGTTGCATGAAATTAGAAGCAGTAGTAGAGGGATTATTGTTTGTGGTTGGGGAAGAAGGATTAACCCTTAACCAATTAACGGATATTTTGGAAGTAGATTTAGAACAAGTAAAAGAAATTTTGAATGTGTTAAGGGATCGTTATGAGAAAGACGATAGTGGTATTCGGATTCATTTTTTAGGAGATCGTTTTAAATTGACGACGAAACCGGAGCATAAGAAGTATTTTCAGAAATTAATTGAAAATCCAGAAAGTAATACTTTTAGTCAAGCAGCGTTAGAGACACTAGCGATTATTGCGTATAATGAGCCGATTACTAGATTGGAAGTAGATGAAATTAGAGGCGTCAGTAGTAGCCAAATGATCCGTAAATTGGTAGCTAAAGGGTTAATCAAGGAAGTGGGCAGAAGTGATGCGGTTGGTCGTCCTATTCTTTACCGAACCACTAGTGAATTTTTGGACTATTTTGGGTTATCTACGAAAGATGATTTACCTAAACTAGAGGATTTTGCTCATATTGATGTTTCTCAAAACCAAGATGTTGATTTGTATCATTCTAAATATACTGAAAGTGATGATTCTGAAAAAATAGAAGAACTATAATTTACTTTTTAAATATCTTGTGTTATATTTTTAATATAGAATAGGCTAGGAGGATTCGTATGAAAAAAAGGGTTGTTAGAAAAAAGAAAAATCGATCAGATTTACAAAAAAGCGGAAAGATTAATGCTAAACAAGTTTATTACTTTGTCATGATTTTTGTTTATTTATATTTGATTATTGCTTGTATGTACAAGTATTCTGTTCATCAATCTTTACAGGATTGTTTATTAGAACTTATCTTTTTACTTGTATTATCGGTAGTTATTTATTTTGTTCACGTAGTGGATTTTCGTTCTTCTAATAAAAAACGTTTCTTTCGTCAAAAGTTGATGAAGAAAAGAAAAAAGAAGGAACGCATCAAAGTATACTTTGGAGAAGCCATATTAAGTTCTTTGTTAATTACTACGACTTTTACTTTATTGGTAGCTTTTAACAATATTTTCATTAATTTTTATCGAATTATTCCTAATAACGTACCTTTATCTGTATTGTTGGTCGTTATTGCTTGTTTTATCGTCTTTGGTGTAATTGTTTTTATCGGGGATTATTGTCTCAGTGAAAGATATGTTAAAAAGTATGAGAGTTAGTCTTATACTTTTTTTCTTATTTTGTAAGAGAGTATTTTATTTAAGAAATGAAATGATTAACTTTTTGGCAATATTGCATATTTAATTTTTTGATTATTTATTTTATGATACAATGTAATTGTTCGGTAGTGAATCATTTTCTTCATTTTTTGAATGTAGTTTTAGTAAGGAATGATGATAGATGGAAAAAGGAAATTTAAATAATTACTTTGAACAATTATTGGCTTTTAAATGGTTAACGGAATATCATACGAGAGAAAATTATATGAAACTATTGGGGGTTAGTCGTTGGGAACTAGCGCATAGTAATTTTTTAAAATGGTTATTTTTAAATGAGGATCTTTTGGCATTAAAAAAGTTATTAGCTTCACTTCAGAAAAAGATTTTGGAGAATAGTATTTATTCTAAACATTATTATCCATTTGTGTCTATTCAAATCGATCATGCTAATATTTCTCGAATTAATGTTATTCGTGAAAAAATGTATCATATTGATTTGTTTATTCCTTTACAGATTAACGATGAAAATTTTGTCATTGTTTTAGAAAATAAAGTAGAATCTTTTGTACATGGCAATCAATTACAAGAATATTTGAAAAATGTTCAAAAATTGAATATTACTAGGGAACACATTTTACCCGTTTATTTATGTGTAAGTGATGAGCAGATTACTAAAGAAGTAGAAGAAAATTTATATGTTGCTATGACTTATCAGGATTTATATGATGATGTATTAAAGAAAATTTTACAGAATAGTCATTCTGAGGTTAGTTTTATCATCAATGAATATATTCATAGTCTTTCTTGTTATACTCCTGGTGTTTCTTATAGTACGATGATTATCACTGATGAAGAAAAATATTATTTAAAGGAATTGTTCAGTGATGAAAAAATGAAAAAGTTAGTAGAAGAAGTCTCTTTACAACATCGTAATGATTATTCTTTTTTCTATTATGGAGAAAATAAAATGCTTTTGGACATTTTTTTCGCTAAATATGAAAAAATATTGGCCTCAGAAAATAATCAATCCTTGCTTCGGGAACAATTAAAGAAGATATTGAGTATGAAGAAAAGAAAGTATTATTTGACGATTAATTATAATACTATAGAGTGTGACAGTATTAAACAATTGTTAGTAAAAATAATAGAGTATTTATATCTAGAACAGAATTGTTCCCTAGATCAACTGGAAGTTTATTTTAATCGTTTGTATGTGAATCCACTATTTATTACGGAAGAAAATTGGCAGAATATTTCTCTTGGCCAACGCAAGTGGTATGATCTTGTTAATTTGTTTAACGGAATGAAGTTGTATGTTTTTGCTTCTTGGTTGTCTTCCGATTATCCAGAGTTAAAAGAAAATATTGAACGCTCAATTTTAGAATTAGCAAATTATGGAATTTCTTTATATTGATTTATGAATTTGTATAGATGAGCACTCTTATTGAATAGTTAATTAGGATTGGGAGTGTTTTTCTAGTTTCTTTTCATTTATTGTAAGTAGAAAATAGAGTCAAACTACTTTACTTTCTTTTTTTTTCTTGCTATAATTAACTTACTTGCCCGAGTGGTGGAATGGTAGACGCGATGGACTCAAAATCCATTGGTAGCGATACCGTGTCGGTTCAAGTCCGACCTCGGGCACCATAAAGAAAGGATACGAACCCAATAAAGGTTCGTTTTTTCAGTGTGCCGTGCATGACATATAACTAGAGGGTGAAAGTCCCTTGCACGCGTAGGTATCGACGAAGTGTTAGAGAAGCACAAAGCATCAACAGTGATGTTGGGGCTAAAGGAAGTGTGGAACAAA
>DVKF01000044.1 GCA_018716115.1 Candidatus Alloscybalousia intestinigallinarum | reverse complement strand
CAAAAATTCACTTTCACTCATAGGCATCGCCCTCACTCCGTATTTATCATACTACGTTCGGCCATACGCTGCAAGCAGCGGGGAAATGCCCTAGAATTTAAACATGCACTGTATGTTTAAATTTATTATAGGGTTTCGTAATATAGTCATCTGCTCCATAACTCATACTGAGCACTTCATCTAACTCGGTATTTCGACTGGTTACCATGATAATTGGTACATTATTTACTTTGCGAATTTCTTTTAATAAATATTCTCCATTTTCATTAGGAATATTAATATCTAATAAAACAAGATCACTATTACTTTGTAAAATTTGTTGTTTAGTATTTGAAAAATCAGTTACTGCTTCTGCTTGATATCCATTTTGTTCTAACAATAATTTTAACTCTTTACTTAATTCACTATCATCTTCTACAATCAATATTTTCTTCATTTGCTTCTTCTCCTTCTACGATTTTCTTAATCATAGTCTGCATTCTAGTATGATATCCTCCATGTTCATAAAATTTTATGGCTTTATTATTGTAGGCAAACACATCAACAAGTACATACTCACAGTCTTTTTGAAGAAAGTATTCTTCCATTTTAGCCATCAATTGTTTGCCTAGGGCTTTTCTTCTAGAGTTTTTACTGATAATCAACTCGGTAATGATGCCAGACTTGGGACAAGTATAGTCTAAATAATCTTGTTCTTCGTAAGAACGGAGCACTCCCATAATTAACCCTACTACTTTTCCCTCATCGATAGCTAAAAAACATTTACCTTCGTTTTTTTCTAACTCATCCAAGTCATATAAAGCCATTTTTTCCCGATAATCGGGATGAATACGATCTAAATGATCCCGATCAATTTCTAGAATATATTCTTCTAATTCAACGAGTAGATCCCGCAAGTTTTCTAGATATTTTTCTTCATATTCAACAATCATTCTTTACTTCCTCTTTTCTTATTCGATTTCGTCTTAGAATGCGTCATTACACTTCCTATACCACTACCAAGCGCAAGACCGATGGCAATGCCAAAAATCATACTAAGCGCAATCTCATGGATAAAAACGCCCACAATTATTCCAGCCATACATCCAAAACACATACCTAATGAGATTCCTAAAGCGGTGTAATCCTCTTTTTCAGCCAACCGATGACGATTATATTTACTCATGTTACCCCTCACTTTTCTTGTTACTACTTATTAGTGCTTTATATCATCATATATCATTTTCTCAGTTTCAGGTAGTAATTTTTGGTTTATTTTTGTTTTTTTCTCACAAAACGAGTTGTCTTTACTTGGCCATAACTTTAGGCTAAAACAACTCGTTATTCAGAACTCTCCTTTAAATGATGGTTTTAGTTACAGCTTCCACCATGTTCTTCAAAGTATGCTTCGATAAAGGCTACCATCATTTTCCCTTTGGTAAAGTTTTCTTTTTCTAAAAGTTCATTGATATACTCGCTTCCACTTGCTTCGATAATATTATCTTCTCGGTCACTTTCTATGAAATAAGTATAGTTCTTTTCGTCTAAAGTACACTCTAAAGTAGCCGTTAAGAAGCTTTGACTAGTAGAAGTAGATTTAGAGATAGTATTAAACAAGAAAAAACTAATTATAGCCAAAACTAGATATAGAATTAGTAAGATACCAATTCCTTTTAATATCTTAATAATAATTCCTGCTAATCTTTCGGTATTACTAATTTTTTCTACTAATACTGCCTCATGATCATTTCCTAGTAATTTATCAATACTTACATGAAAAATTTGAGATAATAATTTCAACTGCTCAGGATTGGGTGCCGTTTCTCCTAATTCCCAATTGGAAATTGTTTGCCTAGTTACCCCTATTTTTTCTGCTAACTGTTCTTGCGATAATTTGTTCTCCTTTCGTAAAGTTACTAATTGTTCTCCTAATTTCATTTTTTCATTCACCTCGCTAGTCATTATACAAAAAATAAAGTTTAACAATCTACCAAATTGCTTTGGAACTTACGCAAAGATTTTTAACATTTCTATTTTGAAACCTATTTTATTCTTTAGAAAGAAGTTAGCTATTCTACCTTTTCATTGTTTTCTAATCCTATTTTGTTAAGATTGGTTTTACCTTTTCTGAATTACAGAATTACTTTTTCTAAGCGATTTGCTTAATGATACTTTTTTGACATAGTGGATAAGTGGCTACAAATACCTCGCAAGAGGAATTCATCTGTTGAAAGCTTTTTCTGTAAAAGTATAATGCTGTATATTCGTTACCCTCGTAATAGCCAAGCATTTTCCCATCAGGTGCCATTAATCTTTCTAGTTCTTCTATCACATAATTAACATCGCACTCTTGATACACTTCTATCGGAAGCTCAGTTCCATTTAAATATAAAGCAAGTCCTTCTAAAGTACCAATCGGCTCTTTATCTTCTTTCTTTTGTAAATAGGAACCTTTAGGAATAGGTAGCTCGGTAATCATTGTTTTTACTTCTTCGTAGTCATCCTCATTGATTAGTTCTATTTCTATATCACAACTTTGAATTTCTCCATCGGAAGCTTGTAAAGTACCTCCACCAATGATGCTGCCAAGTCCTTTGGCATTCATTTTTTCTTCTAAGCGATCTTCTATCATAAAGCGTTCTACCGGTTGAATACGTAAATTCAAGTGAAATAAAATATTCATAGTTATCCTCTTTCCATTTTTATTTATTGCTTACTCACCTCATAGATAAGTGTTCATTTTTATTATACCACAAGGAATATTATCTATCTTCAACCCTTCCTGATTTCTTTGATTTATCTTATTATTGCTAGATTATTTATAATATCGAATTTCAAATGCTGTTCCTTTTCCTAGGACGGAATCGACTTTGATCATCCCATTATTTTTTTCAATAATTGCTTTTGCTAGAGCTAACCCGATACCAATACTATCTTTTCTAGCATTTTTTCCTTTATAGAAACGTTCGAAGATATGGGGCAAATCTTTTTTGGAAATTCCCTCTCCTTGGTCGATAACTTTTATCATACTATAAACGGTGTTCGCCTTGACAAGTATTTCTATTTTTGTTTTTGGGAATGCATGTTCTATACAATTTTTCAGGATGTTAGTCAAAGCTTCTACCTGCCATTTCTTGTCACAAAATACGGTAAATGACGGATGTTTTTCATAAAGGATTTTTATATTTTTTAATTCACATAACATTTCGACATTCTGTACTGCTTCTTTGATTAATTCTTCAATTGGTACATTTTTATTTTCGAAAATTACGACATCAGCATCGAATTCTGATAATTTTAAAATGGCTTGAGCTAAAAAATAAATATTTCTCATTTCTCGTTTAATATTTTGTAAAAATAACTCATGTGTTTTCTTATCCATCTCAGGATGATCTAAAATATTATCTAACATAATATTAATCGAGGTTAATGGGGTTTTCAATTGATGTGAGATATCTGACAAGGAATCTTTTAATTTTTTCTTTGCCGTAGCAGAATTTTCTGCACTTTCTTTTAACATAACCGTTGTTTTATAAAGTTCGTTTTTTAGTTGGGATAATTCATCTTCAGTGTTATCTCCTACTGTCATCGTATAATTCTTACGGTTGATTTCTTCTAGTGTATGAATAATTTCTTGAATTTCTCTTGATTTTTTTCTTTCTTGACAATACAACAGTACGATTAATCCGATAAAAAAGAAGAACAGTAAGAGATTAAAAATCACAATATAATGCACAAAGGACCGTTCATTTTCTAAAATTACCGCATCTTCTGTAATATCAATTCCATATTCTGTTAGCGCTTCTTGGTTATCAGTAGCAGGTTCATTTAAAATCGTCATAAAATCATTCGTATTCATTTCAGGGTATTTTTCTTGAAGTTCTATCAATAAGGAATTAATCTTTTTATTATAGTTTTTCGTGTAACTTCGATATTGAACAATAAAGAGAAGATTACCAATTATCAGAAAACAACAGAAAAGAATAAGAAGGAAATAGAGATATTTTTTTAGATAGATTTTATTTTCTAACTTCATCGATACGGTACCCTATTCCTTTAATGGTAATAATCATATTTGTTTGTAGTTTTTCTCTTATTCTTTTCAAATAGACAGTGACTGTATTATCGTTGACATCATTACCAGTCCATTCCCAAATTTTTTCTATAATTTCTTCTCTTGTCGTTACTCGGTTAATATTTGTGAATAATAAGTGAAGAATTTTTAATTCTAAGCGACTCAAAGGCAATAATTCTTGATTACGATATACTTCCATCTTATCCATATCAAAATGGATATTTTGAATACTGACTATCGAAGATTTTGGATGTTGAGTATTTTTTTGAATGATTCGATTGATTCTGGCGATTAACTCTCTGGTCGAAAAAGGTTTCGTTATATAGTCTTCTGCGCCAAGTTCTAAACCTTTTACAATATCGTCTTCACTATCTTTAGCGGTTAAAAAGATAGTAGGAATTTGTTTTTCATGAATCAGATTCTGATATAAAGTAAACCCATCTCCATCAGGAAGAGAAATATCGATAATTGCTAGAGTAATTTTAGGGTTTTCATTTAAATAGGATTGGGCACTTAAATAGCTGTCTTTTATGGTTACTTGATAGTTTTGTTGATTTAGAGAATAAAGAAGGCCTAAGGCAATAGATTCATTATCTTCTACTAGTAAAATGTTCATGGCTACTCCCTTCTTTATGGTTAGTATAACAGAAAAAGAGACTTGTGTCCCCTTTTATATGTTTTCTTTTCTGATTGTATCGATTATATTTTGTCTATTGATTTTTTTCATCGTATACTTCATAATGATAAACACTAGAAGGAAAATTGAAGCTGCACTTAAAAGGATGGCTTTAATAGGCAAGTAATAACCAAAATCTAATTTTTTCGCATAAGCTAAATAGATGATATAAGAACCAATTAATCCAAATATTGTCCCTAATACTAGTGCTTTTGTACAATAGAATACGGTTTCAAGATTAATCATGTGATTAAATTCTTTTTTCGTCATGCCAATACTTTTTAAAGTCGCAAATTCTCGTTGTCGAAGTTCTAAGTTAGAGGTAATGGTATTGAAGATATTGGTGACTCCAATTAGAATAATAACTGTGATAAATCCATATAGGAAGATTGATACGATCTGATTAACTGCTCTTTCTCCCCTGGCATTTTGTTCGAAATTTGTTACTTGTAATTCTGGTAAATCGTTTTTAATGTCTTGCACTACTTGACTCGCATCCTTGGCATTAATAGTTAATAAATAAGGAACAAAATCAAGGTCATGATAATCTTCCTCTGATACAATTAGGTAACCACCATCACTGTAACTATTTTCTAATCCTCTTGGACGCGTGGTAGTTACTTTACTAACAGGAACAGAAAGCGTTTGTTGGTTATATGTTCCGGTTATTGTGTCACCAGTTTCGTAACGATAGATTCTTTTTTCTATTCGTTTATCATTTTCTTCAAGGACATAATTATCGAGTAAAATCGCAGTTTTCCCCGTATCTTTAACATTTAGTTCTTTTAAATACTTACGATACGCATCTTCATTCATCGCAACTATGCTTATTCTGCTTGTTGTTTCATCTTGACAAGTATACTCATCTTTAGCTTCATCATAAATGCAAAGTTGATTTTTTAGCAAGTCTTTTCCAAAGGAAGTTAAATGAGATAAGTCGGTAATTTCTAGATAGCCGTCCGCTGTATAGTTGCTTTCATATAATAATGTGTAATCTTCAGTTCCAGAAATTTCTAGTACTTCGGGGATTTTTTCATTATCTTCAAAAGAGCTAGTAACCATGATGTTATAGTCATAATCCTTGTAATAAGTATTGGTTGTTTTAAACGTATAATATAAGAAGGAATTTAAACTAACAAAGACAAAGATACTAATTACTAAGGAAATTACTGTGGTTCGGTATTTCTTTTTGCTTCGCTTTAAATTCTTATAAGCAATTACTCCACCAACAGGAAAAAACTTTTGAATTAATTTTGGTACTTTTAATTGTCGATTCGTCAGTTTAATATCTGATAGATTCTTAATCGATTCAATCGGACTAACTCGACTTGCTTTCTTAGCTGCTTTGATACTAGAAAGATAGACGGTAATTAATCCTAAAACAATTGATAAAACAACAGGTAATAGAGTTATCGTGCATTCAATTACCACTTCATCACTAATGAAATCTTTTAATAAGAAATTCACAATATGTACTAGGACATATACCGCTAAGAATCCGCCTAAAATTCCTAGAGGAATACCGATTAGCGCTAAAAACAACCCTTCTAATATTACGTTTTTCTTAATTTGTTTCTTGGTCGCTCCAATACTCGCTAGCATTCCGTATATTCTACTTTTTTCAGTTACTGAAATATCAAATGAATTTTTAATACAAAAAATACTAGTTACTACGATGATTAAAATCACAACGGAGATTACGGTATATAGCATCGACACTGTACTATCACTAAATTTAAATGCTTGCCATCTTAACAATTCGCTATTTAGGCTATAATCATCTGTTGAAATGGGACTATCTTTGGTAAATTGAATTCCTAATATTTCAGAAAATGATTTTTCATAATCTTTTGGCTTTTTTAGCTCGATATAAGTGGTGTGATGCGAGGCGTTATCTTCGATTGGAAAATTCGTAGTTACAATACTAATTCCTGCTCCTCCATAAGAATCGAGATCATAGTTGTGTTCCATGATGCCCACAATAGTAAATTCTCTTGTTGTTTTGTCCACAATCTGTTCTTCATTTTCTTGATATGGATTATTTTCGTTAAGTATTTCACCATCTAGAGTTGTTCTTGTTCCTATTTCTAGTGTGATTTTATTTCCAATTTGATACTTTTTACTATCTATCAAGTACAAATCTTCGCTGATCACTAATTCGTCTTGATTTTTAGGAAAATTTCCCTTGATTAATGAATAAGAGAGATGATTAAAGCTTTTATTATTGGCCAATGAGTATAGATGTAAATATGGACGTTCATCATTTTTATTTTCATAATCGGCATAGCCAATTTCATCGAGAATATCCATCTCAGCAATATCGCGATTATTTTCTAGTGTTTCTATTTGTTGAGAACTACATTGGTATAATGCGATATGATAGTTACCCCGATCTTCTAAAGCCACGTGAATTAGAGTATGTTGAAGACTTGTTAAAAGTCCTGCTGTTGCACAAATTAAGGCAGTTGATAGGATAATTCCTATTAAAGTTCCGATGCTTCGCTTCTTATTCAAAAGAAGATTTTTTTGAGAGATTTTATTTAGTATATTCATTTTAATCCCCCACTTTAATTTTTCCATCTTCTATTTGAATAATACGATCAGCTTCTTTGGCGATTTCTAAATTATGGGTAATCATAATGATCGTTTGATTATATTCTTTGTTGGATTTTTTTAATAAGGCGACGATTTCATCACTTGCTTTGGTATCAAGATTTCCGGTTGGTTCATCAGCTAGAACGATAGCCGGATGAGTAATTAGAGCTCTACCGATAGAGGTACGTTGTTGTTGACCACCAGATAGTTGGTTAGGCAAATGTTTTCGTCTTGATTCTAAACCTAGTAATGCCAATAGTTCATCTAATTCCTCTTTCTTTACTTTCCGATTGTCTAATTCTAACGGCAAAGTAATATTCTCTTCGACATTTAGAATGGGAATTAAATTATAAAACTGATAAATAAGTCCAACTTGTCTTCTTCTAAAAATAGCTAGATTATCATCATTTAAATCGTAAATATTTTCTCCAGCAATGTAAACTTTGCCTTTAGTTGGGCGATCAACACCACCAATAATATGAAGTAAAGTACTCTTTCCACTCCCACTGGCACCGACAATTGCGACAAACTCTCCTTTGTTAACGGAAAAAGACACTTGGTCTAAAGCCACTACTTTAGTCGAGCCTTTTCCATATACCTTAGTTAAGTTTTCTACTCTTAAAATTTCCATAATTATCTTCTTTCCTTTCTTACTGCTTAGTATACAATAAAGAAAGTGACAAGTAAGTGACTTTTTAACATTTTTTTCTTATTTCATTTTTCTACATTGGTTCTATTAAATAGAAACCAGCACCATTATCCTTTCCATGAATTTTTATGGCCTGTAATAATTTTTTTAAAGATACCCTCTCAATATTTCTTTTTTCGATTGCTTCAAGAATAGTAACTTTATCCTGTTCAATTTTCTCAAACAATACCATATGACCCCAATTCGCTTGCAAGGAGTCATATAGTGTTCCGCAATGAAAAATAATTAATATATCTTTATCGTTATTTTCTTCTAGAAATTTTTTTGCTTCATGATAGTCTGTTATATAATGGTAGCTTTCTTTTAAATAAATATCATTTTTTCTAAAAAAGTGATTAAGTGAATATTTTTCTTTTTGTATTTGAGTGCCATAACCAGAATTTGGCCTTTTCCCATATCGAGCCTTTTTAAAATACCCTCTCATTTCTTCGGGGACGGTTAGACCTAATTGATAAGCAATTTCTTCTTGACCATCATTTTTTATCTGATGTCTATTTAATACCATTTCTACACAGGCGCCGACACAACAATACGGTTTTTGCATGATTTTATTGTATTTCATCGTTCTTCCTTCTCTATTACACTAATCCTTAACTTTATTGCTCGTTTTCTTTGTTTAATTTTTTCATCATATCATACTGTTTATAAAGATACTGAACCGCATTTTCTAAGAAAAAGTAATGTCTTACATAAAAAATTAAAACAATTAAAATCGTATAGAATATAAGAAGAAATGGCCATACTTTAAAAGAGATAATTAAGGATAAAAATAGAAATATTCCATAAAATAAAGTCACTAGTAGATGAATAAGTCGTTCATGCTGAAAAAATTCTATTTTTATTAAATGTTCTTCTATATCTTCGTTCGTAATTTTCTTCTTTTCTAGTTTCTTATCGATTTCTTTAACGTATTCTCCTAAATATTTACGCATAGGTATCCCTCACTTATTTTTTATTCATTCTACACTTATTATAGCTTATAATCGTCCATTTGGTCAAAGGGCATTAATTTTAGAGCTTTCTTTTCTTTATTTATTGTTTCATTCTTCATTTTCTTTATATAATTTTTCTAGTTTTTCTATTAATGATTTCCCCACTTCATTATCCCCTATTAAGGTAATAGAAAAAGTTTTATAACCAATTCTATTGATACTAGCTCCACAATGATAAACTTCTTTTTTATCTAATATAAAATATCTATCATGAAAAGTATCATCATAATAAACATTCAGGTTGTGGTATTGTTCATTATATTTTGTTATATCTTGTTGGGTTAGTAAATTATTGGGTTTGGTTATTATCATTACTTCTACTTTTAATCTTTTGATCATGTCCAAAATGGTAGTATCTGCATAGGCATCAATAATTACCAATGTTTTCTCTGCTCGTTTAAATATTTCCAATATTTTTGAATAAGCATCATAAATTTGGCCATTAAAATAGATTTCGTTAACTTTTCTTTTTCCTTCTAATTTATCTAATGATTCTTGTAGCAACTTGATTTTTGAATCATGTTCTAGTACCATGTTATTAATGTATTTTTGTTCTATTAAATTATTGGAGATATACTTGCGCATAGCTACAAAGGCGTCCATAATTCTTATACTTACTAGCTCGGCTACTTTTGTTCTCAGTATAGTTGCAAGCATAGCTACTCCTTGCTCAGTAAAAGCATAAGGTAAACTTCTTGACATATTATCTCTTTTTGTGGTTTCAAATTGAAACCGCAAATGGTCATATTCTTCTTGAGTTAATCTAAACATAAATCTTTCAGGGAATCTGTTTAGATGTCTTTTAACTGCCAAATTTATTGTTTTTGTTCCATTCGCACAACCATAAAGCTTTGCTAAATCTGAATCTAGCATTACCTGTTTCCCTCTTATTTCATAAATTAGATTTTCGATTATTACTTCTTCGGTTGTTATAATATCGTTCATATATTCCCCCCTATCTATTAATCATGAATACCAAGCCTGGAATATTTAATCCCCCAGTTTAAGCTTCATGCCACTTACCTTTAAAATATAATTTTTTCTAACAAGCCAACTATATAATACATTTGTTCTATCGTCAAGTCATTTCTTACAAATTACAAAATTTTCTATTTTTTATTTTGAAACACAAAAAAAACAACACTAGCTAACGATCATTCATTTAAGCTATTTGTTGTTTTATATTAGCTTCTTTCTACCACAATTTTTTTCTTTTCTTTTTTTCTATACATGTTTGTGTAATTTTCTCTAAAGTTGGTTGGATATTATCATAAGCAGAATCTAAAAGTTGTCTATTCTCACTAACAATAGAAAGAGTATTTTCAAAACTAGAAATCACTATATCCTTAGAGACGCCCTGAATAACAGGATGAGATAACATTTCATTATAAAGTTGTCCACTATCATTAGTAATCAGAAAACTAGTAAAAAATTTTAAGTCAAATTGAAAAGGTCCGGTAACTAGTGATGAAGTTTTATCATCATCTATATTTAATACAATTAGATTAGTTGGATCATAGGCAAAATAATGATCATGATCTTTTACTAAAGTAATTGCATGATTTCCAAATTTCTCAACAAGAAATGTTAAACGAGAAAGTATAGTGTTTGAAAAACTAATTTTAGCTTTCTTACTATTACGTGTAATCGTTGGAGAGTATTCTAAATCTTGTCTTTTAAAAGAATTCACTTTACAAATCAAAGGGTCACTTTCTATTCCACAGACTTGTAAATATCTATTTAAAGCATCCGCATAATTTAGACAAACTCCACGGCCAAAAATAATATCTAAAAAATACATTCCTATTATAGGATGACGGTCATTTAGATCATAAAAATGTTCTTTATTATAGGAAAAATAGCCATTCCATAAGAGATAACTAAATAAATTGCACTTTTCAAGTGTACTTTCAAGATGTAATTCTTCAGCTAATTTCTTATAATTTTCTAATACATTTTGAAAAAGAGCAATCTCTTCTTGATACAAAGTTTGCTTTTTTACTTGTTCTTCTTTTATTGCTAAAAGAGTACCACCTTGAAGTAGATTAACTTTTTCTTTGGATTCTAAATCTGATAATGTTGATATCAAGGCTAGAGTTTCATCAGCTCGTGTCCAATTATTACCTATTGATTCTTGAAGTTGGTTATAATTGGCATTTAAACCTAACTCGCTTATCTTCTCGTAAACATAATACTTTTTTTGAATATCCGTTAAATCCTGTAATTGTTTGGCTATTTCTTCTTTTCGTAATGTAATTTTATCTGATTTTGCTTTATCCAAAGTTGATTCCTCCCATTCGCATTTACCTATTATATCAAATAATAAGATTAAATCAATAGAGAAAAAAATTACTGTTACTATTTATTCATAAAGTCTTATACAAGGATAAAACTAGATGTTTGCCTTTTCAAATCCACGATATTTTAGTTACTAATCTTCTAACTTCTCGTACTCATCATCACTAACTGCTTCACACCACTCATTAGAGGTCTCCTTTCCTGGGACTTCAATCGCGATATGACTAAACCATGAATCTTTCTTTGCTCCATGCCAATGTTTGACATTTGCGGGAATGACAATTACTTTGCCTGGCTCTAAGGATACAGCCTCTTTTCCTTCTTCTTGGTACCATCCATATCCTGCTGTACAAATTAAAAGCTGACCTCCTCCACTTTTGGCGTGATGAATATGCCAATTATTTCTACATCCAGGTTCAAAGGTAACATTAGCCAAAAAAAGACTACATGTTTTTGGATCAGTTAAGGGATTCAAATAACTTTGCCCTGTAAAATACTTAGCAAAAGCATCATTAGGTTGTCCTAAGCCAAATACATTAATTTTACTAAATTCATTTTTATCGTTCATTTTCAATTTCTCCTAATTTAATTTTTCTATCCAAGCATTGATTTCTTCTGTTGAAGTTAACATCTCATCTCTTTTGTTTTCTTCACTTGAAAATACTAAGTTTAATTCGCCTTTAATCGTTGAATTAGGTAGTAATGTTTCATAGTCTTTAAACGAGTGTCCAAGCCATCCTGCATTAGCACTTGCTACGATAATTTCTTTACCCGTTAAATCATATTCCTTTAAGAATTTTTTCATTATTGGACTAATTCTATACCACCAAGTACAAGTAATTAGTACTATCTTTTTATATTGAGATAAATCCCTATCCACTTTCTTAATCTCAATATCACGTTTAATATCATTATTTTGCCACTCGGCTACTACTTCATCATAATCACTAGAAAAGGGAACGATTGGTTCTAATTCTAAGATATCTGCATGACATTTTTCCTTTACATAATTGGAAACTTTTTTACTATTTCCCGTAAAACTATAATAAATAACTAGTGTATCTGTCATAAATGCTCGTTTCTATTTATCATTATTTTTCTTCTTCATAGACTTCTTTAGCCATTCTAAATACAGCCCAAGCATTTGGCCAACCAGCATAGAAGGCCGCATGGGTAATGATTTCTGCCATTTCTTCTTTCGTAATTCCATTCTTCTTGGCATTCATTAGATGAGCTTTTAAACTGGAATCTAAAATTCCTTTACTCATTAGGGCAACAACAGTAATTAGCGATCTATCCCGTAACGATAATTGTTCCTCCCTACTCCATACTTCTCCAAATAATACATCATCATTAAGTTCTGCAATTTAGGAGCAAAATCTCCTAATTGTGTTCTTCCAGCAGTTTGTTTTTCCATTTTTATTCCTCCTTCTTATTATTTATCATATCACCTAAACTAGGCTTTAGGTCAACAAAAAAAAGAGCGATATTCACTCTTTTACGGACGTATTTTAAATGTTTTTGGGGCATAGAAATAGACTAAAATTAAAGCAATAACTACATAGATGATGGAAAATAATGTCATTACTGTCCCAAACAATACTGTGGGTAGGTGGATATCCATTCCCATGTAACATACAATATAAGTTAAGAAACTAATTATACTATAACTCATACTCTTCATTTCTAAATTTACATTATAAGGCTGTAATAAGTAATACATGACTAAATAATGGACGGAGAAGAAAATAGACATTGCGAAGATAGTAATTGCCAAAAACAAATAATTTAGTGGGTCATTTGTACCACCACTTACTAAGAGAATTAAAGGTAAGCCAATCGCAATTACTGTTGTAGGAATTAAATTAATTTTAATTAGTGTTTTTAATCGTTCTTTAAATAAGCTTAGAATTGCTTTTGGTTGACGATAAAAGCGATAACTTAACATACTGTGGTCACAATTCATAAACATTGCTTGAGTAACTACAGTTCCTCGATTAATGAAGTACATAATAAATAGAAAATATGGTAAATAAGTAAGCATTACCTGATTGATGACTGGGCGAAACTTTTCAGAAAATAAAGTGACTAAAATGATTGCTACGATAATAAATAAAGCGATAATTGCGATTTTCTTTGCGGATTCCGTTAAGATCTTACGGTGACGCTTAGTAAAAATTTCATTTAAATAGGCATACCCGGTTTTATTACTTGTTACCATTACTTCGCTATCAATTTGATTGAGAACTGTTTTTTGCGTTGTTTTTTGAGTAGCTTCTTTGGTATTAAAAATCACAACATCTTTTTTAAGAAGTGATTTATATATACGACCATATTGATTAAATCTCACAATTTGGTAAATGGCTACTCCCGCTAAAGTAAGTGTAAATAAGAAGATTCCACTGTAGATTAATTCGTTCATCACGATACCTAAGAATGGTAAACCATACCCTAAAAGAAGGAAAATAGCGACTAAACTCCAAACTAGAGGGGTTGGTAAATTTTCGTTGATAATTTTTTCTTCCTTAGTAAACTTATACAGACAAATCGCACTGTAGATTAGTTTACACGAGGCAACAAGAAAAGGCATAGTAAGACAGGTGATAAGAGGCACTTTTAACTTTAGTCCAAAATAAATAGTAAATGGTAAAAAGCCAATAATCATCTTAAGTAAAAAGTAAAGATAATTGGTTAAGGTATATCTTTTCGCATCCATTTTCATCAGTACTAAAGCATAGTATTTATCTTTGGTAGGATTGAACATTTGCGTATTTAATAATGCACCTACAAAAGTTAAAAACACAAAAATATGAATAAACCAATTGGCAGAATTCGTTTTAGAGATACTCGCAATCGTGGCAATCATCAAAGTAATGTAGAGAAATTTACCGACAAAAATGGAAGCAATTTCTAATAGGATACTAATGATATTACCTAGAATTTTTAATCCTCGATTACTATAAAGGCTCTGTGGTAAAATCTTCTTTACGAATGGTAATTGACGTAAGGAATAAAGAATACTATTTACTTGATAAGTATTTCTTAAACGAAAAGAAAATATAAAATCATTCATCTTCGTTTTCACCCTTTAACTCTTCGATAATTTGCTTTTTCCAATCATCTAATTTTTTGGATTTACGTGGCATCTCTTTTAATACTCCTTTATTTAAGATGACAATTTCATCACATAGATCTAAAGCCAATTCCATAATATGGGTTGAGAATATGATAATGTGGTCTTTCTTAATTTCCTTTAACATTTGTTTCATCTCTTCCGCCACCACGACATCAAAAGAAGTTAGTGGTTCATCTAATAGTAAAATATTGGGACTCGCAATAATATTTACTAACATTTGAATTTTATTTTTCATTCCATGAGAATAATCTTTTAGTAGTTTATCTCGATCTTCAACTTCAATCTTCATAAAGTCAAAATACTCATCGATCGTTTTAGGATTTTTTATTCGTTTTTGATTAATTTCGATAAAGAATTTTAAAAATTCTCTAGCGGTTAAAAATTCTGGTACTACAGGTGTAGATAAAATATAACCAATATCATCTGCTTCGATTGGTCGAAGTTTCCCCTCTTCTTCAATTAAGAAACTTCCACCATCAACCGGAATGTCTTCATTGATACAGTTGAACAGAGTCGTTTTACCGGCTCCATTTCTACCTAATAGGCCATAGATTTTCCCCTTTTCAAAGGAGAAATTGATATCTTTTAATACTTGTTTTTTTTCGAAATTCTTTTTTAAATTTTTAATTACTAGTTTCATGATTACTCCTTTTTTCTCCACTAGTATACCATAACTCTAGATGGAACAAAAGAACTTTTAATCATAGAGGTTTCAACCTTCAATTTTAAAAGTAAACTAATATTTAAGATATAGTTTTACAATTTAGTATGTCACAAGATTTATTTGAAGGACAGTGTACTTTTTCATTACAATATCTTTTATGATGAATTCTTTGGAGGTTTGAGTATAAGCAAATTAAATATAGAAAATTAACACTTAATCATTCTTTATTCAACAAAAAAGATAATACTAATAGTTAGTACTATCGTTCTTATCCTTAATTTTGTTAAAAAAATATAAAAGTTACAAGTAAAATATTATATTTGTAAATACCAATTTATTCTTATAGTTCACCTTTATAAAAATAAATTTTCATTGCATTTTCGGAATATTTTGGCTTTGAAACATCAACATCCATTACCTTTCCAATATAATACACAAGATATTGTGAAGCAATTAGCAAATCAAATTCCGCCAAAATCCCATCATATTCACTTTCTATCAGAATATTATTATCACCCAAATATTTTAACAACTCCTTTTCATATTTGGTAGTTGTTTTTTGCTTAAAATAAATTGAATAGGTATTATTCAAATTTTCATAATTAACAAATCTTCCGTGTGAAAAATTTTTCTTTTCATGAATAATACAATTAAATATACCAGACTCAATGATTTTACTTTCTAAATCATAACAAGCAGTGTCAGTATAATCACCACGAAATAAATTTATTAATGTATGCTCTTTCATTTTCATTATAACATCTTTTTTTATTAACTTTTCAACTTGATTATTCCAATAGTTTATTGACTTTTTAATAAAATCAGTGAAATCAATTGAGCTATTAGTCTTATCAAGATAATGTTTTAAAAATATTGCTGCCGGTGCAACTGTACCTTCAAATGACAAAAATCCTCTTTCTTTGCCTTTATTAGATGAAGTTCTATAGCTTAATATATTTTTCTTTGAAATTCCTGTTTTTAATACAATTTCTTTCAATTCACCTTTAGTAATAATATAAGTATTCTTACTAGCCACCCCTTTGATGCTATTAATAATATCATTTGTAGTACCAGAGTAAGAAAATAGTATTACTTTATCTATATTCTTATTATTCCTATACAAAACATCTCTCGGATACATTGGATAAGCGCCACAACCATATAATAAATTAATAACTCTTGCCGCAAAATATGCACCAGCAAATGAACCACCTGTTCCAATAAATAAGCAACTGTCATTTTCATTAAAGCATATAGCGTCAATTCTATTGCTAGCAGAAGTATTAATCGCATTAACAATTCTCGTTTCTAAATTATTTATATTTATATTACAACGGCTAATTGTTTTTCTCTTGTTGTATTCGAAATTGTTACAAGTACATTCATTATTTACTTTTTTTACTTTAAATAATGAATTAATATGTCCTCTTGCTCCCATTTTATGAACAACCTTTGCTGTAAGTTTATTAGAATTTTCATACCATTTTTCAAATAAAGCAGGGTCATATTTAAAGTTATTTTTTATACAATCCTTTATTATACTAGAAACAAATGCATCACCTGCACCGGTTGAATCGACAACATTACCTTTAGCAATTAATTTAAAACTATATTCCTTGTTATCATAAATAAATGTTGCACCATCTTCTCCACGTGTAACTGTCATGAAAATAGGTTTAAAAAGATTATATAATTCCAGTTCATTCTTAAGATTTAATCTTTTTAATAAATATTTTGTTACCCTTTCATTGAAATTAATCATTTCAAATTTATTAGTTAATTTATCTATCATTTCTTTATCTGATAATTTTTCAAGTTCAAAATATTGTCCTAAATCAATAATCTTTTTATTATTGGTATTATCAATAACTAATTGATTTTTATCGTTTAAATTGTCAAATACCAAAATATCATCATTATTAATGTTTTTAATAATAACATCAGTATCTATCATACTATCTTCATACCATTTTTTATTATTACAAAACGGACATCTTTTTTTTGAAGTAAACGATAACTTATCATCATTTTCAAAATATGAAACATGAAAACAACGTGTTCTAACATGATTAAAAATTTTTATATTTTCTGTATTAACTTTTAAATTTTCTAAGCTCTTAATTGCTATTTTACCTTGAAAGTCATCTCCGCATACTCCAAATACAGCTGTATTAATTCCCATTTTTGCTAAGTTAGCGATAATATTATGGGATGTCATCCCACCATTTATCCCTAATAATTTTCCATTTTTATAATAATAATCTACAACAAGATCACCTATACTTACTACTCTCACTTTACTAATCTCCTTTTATATTCTCCAACCTCACTATTTTCATTAAATTTATGATTTTTTATTAAACACTCGATTATCTTTTTTCTGTTTAAATCAAAGATTCCTAATGTATCTGTATAATCAATTTTTCCATTATCATTTTTCCATTCATTATCTTTCCAACTATATGGACTGCTAAAACACAATCCGTATATATAATTAAAAAACAAGTTATAATCGACTGCGGCTGGGTTATTCAAAAACATTTGATCAATTCTATTAATACTTGGATATCTAACAATGCAAATATTTTTTACATTAATATTGCAATCATATAATGAATTAATAGCTAATTGTAATGTTTTACCTGTTAACACATTATCATCAAATAAATCGACATTGGCATTTTTAAAAAATTCAGAGTTAATCAATCCGCCAAAATTTTTAATATTAAATTTTCTTAGATCTATAAGCTGTTTGTTTGTATAACCTGATACAGCTTCATTAAATCTTAACAATAACGCTCTTTCAACTTTATTTTGATTAACTATTTTAGCAATAATTGGTAATTCAATACCACCGTAACTTAATCCACAGGCACTAACGAATTGACTATTATCACATTTTTCTTTATACAATGAAACCGCAACATAATTTTCTCCAAAATTATCTATTTCTCTATAAGCTCTGTAATCTTTTGAATAATCATCTTTCTTTTCGTTCATAGTTTCGGCTTTTAAATTATCATCCATTATATTTTTGGTAATATTGATACTTTCTATAACATCCTCGATGTTTATTAAAACGTTATTTTTAAAACATATACTACTCATTATATACTCAACTGTCATAAGATTTTGATAAATGCGATTGAAACAAGTATTTTTACATGAAGACATATCTAATAATACATTTTCTTTAAAATAATTCAAAACTAATTTATGATTCATTATAATCAACAAAATATTTCTACAATTGTCTAAAATTCCAAGTAATAATTTTTTATTTACTTCTTCATTAATATTATCCGTTATTGTTAAGGCATTTAATGAATCTTCTAAAAATTCTAAATAATTCTTGTGCCAATTTATTACATCTGTTTTTGAAGTGATATCTTTACCGTTAATACTTATTCTATTTGAAAGAAAATAATAATAAGTATCAGAGCCCCTTAAAAGATAATTATTATCATCTCTGATTGAGTATTTTAAGTTACCATCTTTAGATGATGCCCATAATTCTTTTAATGGGTTATCTTTTAGTAGTTCCCACTCATACATAGGGACTTTAATACTGCCACTAAACCTATCAAATAAGTCATCTATACCACTAATATCATTAAAATTTACATTAATAATATCATTATATTGACTTAAAAGTTTGTTTCTTCCTAATACTATATTTTTCTCTACACCTGCAAAGTTATGGGTATAGATTTCCTTATCTGCTTTTTCTAAACATACAGTTGGTAATATTTTAGCACTTTTTACCAATTGTAAAGTTGCTTTCACACCTTTTATTATATTGCCTTGATTGTCGAATATTGGGAAACAAGAATTATTAGCACCGCTTATTTTATCCACACTGTATCCTTGATTACAATTTAACATCGCATAATCACTACCCCGCAAATCGCCGCAATCGCCAATTCTCATCATAGAATTTTGAGGTACACCAATTATCTTTTCTGTTCTTTCAATCGCTTTGTCTTTAGTAGCAGTTCCTAATTGAATAACTGACTTATCTTTATATATACCTCTTGTTAGATGAACACCAGTTAAACCACTATTAATTATATAATCTTCTACATTTTCAAATATTAAATTAATTATTTTATTATCATTAATATTAAATACTATTCTTACATTTATAATTTCATTTGTCTTTAAATCTTTTGAATACGTTATATTAAAATAATCACCAAATATTGAGTTTTCTTTTATCTGTTCAATCATTTTATTAACTATTAATAGTTGAGCTAACTCTTCTTTGGTTGATATATAAATATTTTCTTCTAAAAAATCTTCTTGCGTAGTAGCTACACTATAAAATAACCTTGCACCATCATTTGTCAAAACATATATTCTTTTTATATCATTATCAGTAATATTTTTACTATTTCGTATGCGATCATAAATGTCTTTTTTTAAGTCGCCCAATCCCACTTCACCACGCCCGGTTATAAAGACAACAGGAATCTTTTTCTTTAAGAGACTAATAATCATGTCTATTGCTCTATCATCAATAGTCTTAGAGTCTTTAATTGTTAATGTTCCATCAACATCAAAGCATATTGCATGATATTTTTGTTCTAACGATTTAAGATAATTTATTAACAATATATCCTTCTTCATCATAGCTACCTCTTTATCAAGAATTCCAAATTTCTAACTTTTTCGTAAGTATCATGGTCAATTGATGGGTCAAGAATCAAACCCACACCTCCATTTTCAATCCAACCATTAATATTTTTAGGGGAATCATCCACTAATAATTGAGTATTTGGAATTATCATCTGATGTTTTTTTACTCCTGGTGGAACAAAAATAACTGGACATGTAATTTTTTGATTTTCTCTTAAAACCTCCATTTTTACTTTCATCTCCTGAAGAGTATGGATTTTTGTTAAAATTGCGATTTTTCTTTTCAACCTCTCAAGTTCTTTTATTATTTCAACGGAATTATTAACTGGTTTAGCTTCTTTAAGTATATAATTCCATTCTTCTGGATGCAAATTTGTATATTCAAAATATTGATCAAACTCCTCTTCATTTTTATGATTACGAAGTCCTAAGTCATATTTTCTTTCTAACATTCTTTTTTCAGAATCTAATATAACTCCGTCTAAGTCAATAAAAGTGTAGTCATTTGTCATAAGTATATTCACCTCTTAGATGCATTATAACATTAAAAAATGAAATATTTGGTCTTATTTATTTTATATTAGCAATTCTTTTTATTTCGAAATGTCTTATATCATTTCTTAATTCACAAAAAGCCGTAACATAATAGTCCTCTTTGTATTTAAATAAATGAAGTGGATGTATAATTCTCTTTAATTGACTTCCATCAAAATCATTGTATATAATTTCAACTTTCTCATTTTTATTTATTGCAGTTTCAATCAGTTTTTCTGTTTCCCCCAAATTTTTTATATCTATATTTGAAAAATATTTACTTTTCTCCTCATAAACAGAATACATTTTTTTTGATTTATCTAAAAAGCCTTTAAATTTATCTATATATTCAAAATTGTTTTCTAATAAGAAATTATATATACTATCTAATAATTGAATATCATATTTATTAATACTCGTATAATTTTTAATTTTATCTATCATGAAATATCCACCATTCGGACCTTTAAAAGATTCTATAGCGATTCCATTATTACAAATCTCATTTTTATAATAACGTACCATTCTCTCTGTTACGCCAATTTTTTCTGACAACTCTTTTAAAGTGTAAATATTTCCTGTATTTAACAAGTCAATCATGTACATCATATTTGATAATTTTCCCATATAGCCACCTCAATTGTTAAATATTATATCATAGACAATTAATTAAATAAGTAAAAATATATTATGGCTTATTTTTATTCACTTTACTTAAAAAAGATATGTAAAATAAAATATCACCCACTAAAGGAGCGATATTGAATCCATTTTACCGATTAAAATAAAGATTCTATTAAAGTGATTACTTTAGGTAAAAAGATAATCAATCCGATCACAAACGCAATTATTGCGATAACTAAGACTGCTCCTGCGGCAGTATCTTTGGCTAATTTTGCTTTAGGATGAATATCAGGCATGCATAAATCAATCGTCGTTTCTACTGCTGTATTGATGAGCTCTGCTGACATCACTAAGCCACAAAGTAAAAGGCAAATAATCCATTCACTACTAGAGATGTGGAAGAAAAAACCACAGATAATAACTAAACAAAAGGCACAAAAATGGATCAACATATTTCTTTCTGTTTCAACACAATGTTTCATTCCCTGAAAGGCATAATAGAAACTTCTCCATAATGGTTCGTTAACAATTTTTTTAAACTTCCTTTTCATGTTACTTCTCCTTCATATAATTGGTGATTAACTTAGTAAAGATAATTAAATAAGCAAGAGTGAAACTAAAGCCGGCTAATACATCACTTAGATAGTGTACACCTAAGTAAATTCTAGAAGCGCCAATCAAGAGGATAATGATTACTAGGACGGTGATTAACGCGATTTTTAGTTTCTTTTTGATTGAACTTTTATATAGTAAATAGATTAGAAAGCCATAAAAGGCAAGAGACGCCATCGAATGTCCTGAGGGAAAACTATAACCTGTTTCTTCGATGATTGCAACATTAAGTGGTCTTTCTCTTCTAAATATAAATTTTAATGCGGTATTTAATACCACAGTATTGATTAAGTTGATACCAACTAGATAAAAGTAAGTTCTCTTTTTCATAAGAATCAACAGAAAAAGACAAAATACAACCAGTACTGGAGCACTCGCTAGAGCGGTAACCATTTTAAAAAAGGTGGTTAAGCTAGGGCTTTCCCAATTTCTAAGCCAAGTGAATGCGTGTCGATCAAAGGAAAACTCCCCTTGATTAAGAACCGTCATCGCTAGGATAGAAAAAATAAGTAACGCTATTACGAGGAGAATCCAACGAATGTTTTTATACAAAAATTTACTAATTCTATTTTGTTTCATCTTTCACCGCTTCTTTATTATTTAATCATCTTACTTATCGATTATAGCACTTCTTTACCAAGATTTCTATCCTCGCTTGTTACTTTCTTGTTGTAGATAGTAAGCTTTTACGACATTATCCAATAACATAATCGATGTCAAGGCCCCTACTCCTTTAGGAACAGGAGTAATCATCCTAACTTTAGGATATACTTCTTCCCAACAAACATCCCCATATAGATGACCGTTTTCATAGTTGGTACCAACATCAATAATTATACAATTGGGTTTAACCATCTCTTCTTTTAACCAGTATTTTTTTCCGACTGCGATAATCAAAATATCTGCTTGTTGAATCAATTCTTTAGCGTTTGGTGTATCACGACCACATAGATTAACTTGTGTTTGTTGACGCAGTATTTGATAAAGTGGCATTCCCACTATATTGCTTCTTCCAACAATAACCACATTTTGATGAAGAAGATCAATATGATAATACTCGATAAAGGCTAAGACACTGCGAGCGGTTGGCGCAATTAGCTCGTGATTTTTCTGGTGGATAGAAGTTACTCCTTCGATATCTTTTCTAGGGTCAATATGATGAATTAATTTCTGATAATCGTAGTTAGTAGAGACTGGTTTTTGAATCATGATTCCCGTGGTTTGCTCTTCTTTGTTTTTCTGCTCAATCATCGCAATAATATCTTCTTCTGGTGTTGATGAGTCGTAAGTAATCACTTCAGAAAGGATACCTAACTGTTTAGCTAAACGTTGTTTACTCGCTAGAAAAATTTGGCTTTCTGGTGTAGGCTCAATTTGAAAAATCACTAATTTTAAGGGTGTGTTTATTTCTGATATTTTAGCCGTTAGTTGGGTAAGTAATTGTTCTTTTATCGGAGCCGCTAGTAACACTTTTTTATTCATCTTCATTCCTCATTCTTTTTTTCTTTAGAAAGAAATTATCTATAGTAATTAAATCATGTTATTTGGTTTCGTTCAACTCTATTTTCATTTTTTCATTTTAGAAAGCCCTAATTGAACACTCAACTAGGGCTTAAAACGATATTTCTACTATCTTTTATCCAGCTTTTCTTCTTTCTTTTTGTTCTTTACTCTATCGCTGTACAAACAAATTCATTACTTTCGATTTCTTCTTTGAATTCTTTAAAATTGATAATTGTTGTTCCTTCACCAGTATCATATTGATAATCTGATGTTACAGTTACTGTTCTAGTTTCTGGATCATACGTTGTCATTGGATCGTCGTATTGGGCGCTATCGGCAGTATATTGTTGATATAACTCATCTGTTAAATAAGTTGTTTTCATATCAAATTGATTTCTGATTAGATTCCCATTATCATCCGCATAAATATGATATTCACTTTGCATTTCATATTCATCAGTAGTTAATTCGCGAGTGCAAAAATATTCTTTAGCTAAAGTTTCCTCTGTGTTTTTATTATTTTGTTCAGTGTCTTTATTTTGAGCAAATAAAATCACACCGACAACCACTAAAATTAATCCTAGAATAATCGCAATGATTGGAATCAACTGCTCTTTTTTGATTTTCATTTTTCCACTCCTTTTATTTCTTTTTATTTTTCTATTTTATTTTAACAAATATTTTTCTCTTTGTCTTCACTTTTTACTGATTTTTTTTAGATGAAAATATACGTTTAATATATTTTTCCAAACAAAAAGAGGGATACCCCTCTTTTATTTAAAGATATAGCCCTACCGGTTTTTGTCTTTCTCTGCTTTCTTCTTTATGATCGTATTTATCTATAGTAATTACATGACCGGCTTTTAAGCTTTTCTTTACATCTATAATTCTTTGATTGGTACTTCCACGATAGGCGGTGCTGAGGCTTCTTTTTGCTAGAACAAATTTTCCATCTACTAATACATCGATATAATTTAAGAAGTTGGTGATTTCGCGATTAGTACGTGACAGTTTCATTAAATCTTCAAAAAGATAGCCTGTATAGCACCATATATTCCAATCTTTCGATTTGGCATATTTAGCGATAGCGCAGCAAGCACCTGGCTGAGCAAAGGGATCCCCACCAGAAAATGTCAAACCATCTTGATCTTCTAAGTTGTCAAGTTCAGCGATAATTTCTTCGACATCGAACTCTCTTCCACCTAGAAAATCATGAGTTTCTGGGTTATGACAACCCGGACAATGATGAGGACATCCTTGCGTCCAAACTACGGTTCTAATTCCTTCGCCATCGACGATACTATCCGCTTGTAAGCTAGCGGCTAATCTAATTTTCATTTTACTCTGCTTCCATGTTGGTGTCGTTTTTTTGATTCATTAATTCTTTAAGACCGCTATGTTTAACACGATCTCTTTCTTCGGCTCTCTTACCATTATTAAAGCGGCTTACATCTCCAGCAAGATATCCGGTTACTCTTCTAATCCTTTCAAATTTTACTCCTTCTCCAACTGTTTTTTCCATTATTTTTTCCTCCTTTATTCTATCTTTTTATTCTAACTTACTTTTTATTTAGCATCCACAATCGCTACCATGTAGGCGCTCGATTGGAATACTTTCAAATTCATGTCTTCCACATCCTGGGCAGACATCACCAATCACACCAACATAACCACAAACTGGATCGCGGTCTACTGGATGATTAATCGCTCCATAACCAATCCCTGATTCTTTCATTAAACGAATAATTTTTTCAAAAGCTTCGACATTTTGAACGGCATCTCCATCTAATTCAATGTAAGAAATATGACCACCATTTGTCAATTCATGATATGGTGCCTCAGTTTTTATTTTATGGGTAATGCTCGTGTTGTAGTAAACAGGCACATGGAATGAATTGGTATAGTATTCACGATCAGTTACTCCTTTTATCTTACCGTAGATAGCTTTATCAATATTGGTAAATCTACCCGATAAACCTTCTGCTGGTGTTGCTAGACAAGCAAAGTTTAAATTATATTTTTCTGCATATTCATCACATTTCTTACGCATGAAGCCAATGATTTCTAATCCTAATTTTTGCGCTTCTTCGTTTTCTCCGTGATGTTTTCCTATTAATGCTTTTAAGCATTCTGCTAGTCCGATGAATCCGATGGATAAACTACCATGTTTCCATACCTTACGAAGGCGGTCAGTTGGTTTTAATTTTTCTCCATCATTCCATACACCTTGTCCTAAAAGGAATGGGAAATTATAATTGTGTTTATTGCATTGAATTTCAAAACGTTCTAGTAGTTGATCCTTAACCATATCCATCAATTCTTCTAACTCCTGATAGAAACCTTTCATGTCTGCCTTATCCCGTTCTTTTAAACAAATTCCATGTTTTATGCCTAAACGTGGTAGATTAATCGTTGTCCAAGATAAATTTCCTCTGCCAGTTACTACCTGATGATTAGGATCTGTCACATCAGAAATTACTCTTGTTCGGCATCCCATATAAGCAATTTCTGTATTGATATCTCCCGGTTTATAAAATTGTAAATTAAATGGGGCATCTACGAAAGAGAAATTTGGGAACAATCTCTTAGCAGAAACTTTACAAGCCAACTTGAATAAATCATAATTTGGATCTCCCGGATTGTAATTGATTCCCTCTTTAATTTTGAAAATAGATACTGGGAAAATTGGGGTTTCTCCATGTCCTAAGCCGGCTTCCGTTGCTTCTAAGAAGTTCCTAATTACCATTCTCCCTTCTGGCGAAGTATCTGTTCCTAAATTTACTGATGAGAATGGAACTTGAGCTCCTGCACGAGAATGCATCGTGTTTAAATTATGAATGAACGCTTCCATTGTCTGCTGAGTTGCTCGATTCGTTTTCTGAAGTGCTTTTTCATAACTCATTTCGATAATCTTTTTAATTTCTTCTGATTCTTTTGCAAATGGATAGAAAATTTGATGATCAAACTCGATTGATTCTAGTTTATCTACTTCTTTTGCAAATTTTTCCATATTGATAAATGGAAGAAAGCCTTCTAAATCCAAACTATCATAGATGGCTTGTTTGAATTGTTTCTTGAATGTTTTTAATACGCCTGGTGCCATATAGTAATCAAAGGCTGGTACGGATTGGCCGCCATGTTGATCGTTTTGATTGGCTTGAATCGCAATTGCAGCAAGAGAACCATAAGTACTGATATCTTGAGGCGGCCTAATATATCCGTGCCCGGTATCAAACCCATTTTTAAATAAGCGCGATAAATCAATTTGGCAACAAGTCGTTGTTCCCATTGCGAAGAAATCCATATCATGGATGTGAATTTCTCCACTATCATGAGCTTCGGCATATTTAGGCTTCATCAAGTATGCTTTTGCAAACTCTTTTGATACAGTTGCTCCGTATTGAAGCATCGTTCCCATTGGGCTATTGCCATCTATGTTGGCATTTTCCCGTTTAGCATCTTCTTCATTTGCTGACTTTAAGCCTAAATTTTCCAATGATTTTAAAAATTTATGCATCTTTTTATCATCAGCAAAGCTTTGACGCGACTGATTTCTACGATCACGATATTCTGAAAAAGAACGATAAACATCTTCGTATCCTTTTTTCTCTAACTCTTCTTCAATCATATCCTGAATTTCTTCTATTTTTATTTTTCCGGCGTCGTGATATTCTTTATCAATACGATTAAGTACTGATTGATACACTTTTTGAATATCTTTTTCACTGTATTTTCTTTCGCCTTTTTCTTCTTGATCAGAACTGACGATACTATCGAATCCTTTTTTTATTGCTAAAGCAATCTTAGAGCCATCAAACTCTACTTTCTTTCCATTTCGCTTGACTACCATCAATTCTTTTACTTCTTCTACTGTATCTGTCATTTTACCACTTCTCCACTCCTATTTTTTTGTTAATTCGATTGTATAACTATGTTGGTCAATCGGTCAACGACTTTTCTCTTTTTTTTCGAATTTTACATTTTTCGTTTTTTCGCATTTTTGCATTTTTTCGATTTTTTTCTCGCTTTAAAAATTATGTCAACATCTCATTTTTTCCTTATTTTATATAAGAATTATATTTTTTTATTTTTCTCTTGACTTTTTTTGCTTTTTTACTTTTTTCGCAAAAATCGTTTTCCCAACTTTTTACTTTTTTTGATTTTTCGTCATTTTTTCTTGTTCGATTTACACACTAAAAAAGGAAAAAGACACTCGCTTTACAAGTGCTTTTTCTCATTTTTGTTTTCCGAATACATTTTTTTATTTTTTACTTCTAGTGAGATCTACTTCATAGGTATTCCAATTTTCTCCTTCTTCAGGATTTAGCTTTTGACCACCAAAGGCTTCAATTGTTTTAATGGAAGCGATATTATCAGGATAGCGGTAATTTTAATCGTGGAAAAACCCTTTTTTAGGAGATCTGGGCGAACAAGTTCCAAAGTTTTTAAGGCATAGTGATTACCTCGATATTTTGGAAGAATAGAATAACCAACATTTGCATAAAAAGGAATAATCTTGTCTAGTTCTAAACTAAGGCGAAGGGTTCCTATTCTCTTTGTTGTGCCGTGAAAGGTAATCGTATAGTACTCCCCTTCTAGAGCATTTGATTCTTGTTCTTGTTCATTTAAATACAAATCGATTTCGTCGCCTTGGTAGGTTGGGCCATCCGCATAAGGATACTCAGATTCTAGGAGACTAATTTGGTGGTTAATATCCATAATTCTTTGTACGGTATTCATCGAGTAGCCGTATTTTTCTAAAGCATGAAGTTTTCTTAGTTCATCTTCTAACTCTTTAATCTGGGCTTTGATTTCTATCTTACTCATCATCTATTTTCCTTCTATTAAACTTAAAGAAACTTTCTCTTGATCTTTTTTGATATCGATGACATAACAGTCGACAATATCGCCCACTGAAAACAATTCTGAAGGATGTTTAATGTATTGATTCGTTAATTTAGAAATATGAGCTAATCCATCTTGATGGAGTCCAATATCGATAAATAACCCAAAGTCGACAACATTACGTACTGTTCCTTGAAGTTTATCTCCAATATGAAGATCTTCGATATGAAGAACATCACTTTTTAAAAGTGGCTTAGGTAATTCATCTCGAGGATCACGATTTGGTTTTTGAAGCGCTTCGACGATATCTTGAAGTGTATAACTATCTACTTGAAGATCAGTATTTTTTAGATCAAAATTAGCTAGTTTTTCCTTTAAAGCTGGGGAACCAACATCGTTAGGGGTAAAGCCTAAAGAGGACAATAGTTGTTCTGCAACAGGATAACTTTCTGGATGGATAGAGGTTCTATCTAGGGGATTTGTTCCTTCTTGAACCCGAATAAAACCGATAGATTGTTCATAGACTTTGTCACTGATTCCTTGAATTTGGTGAATTTCTTCACGGGAAGTAATTTTTCCATGAAGTTCTCGGTAATGTAGAAGAGAATCAATGGCTTTTTTGGTTAATCCGGAAACATATTTTAATAAGGAAGAAGAAGCGGTATTAACATTTACCCCGACTTGGTTTACGGCTTTAGTTACAACAAACTCTAGGGTATCGTCTAATTTCTTTCCTTGAACATCATGCTGATAGAGACCAACACCGATACTTTTGGGATCGATTTTTACTAGTTCCGATAAAGAGTCTTGTAATCTTCTTCCAATCGAAATAGCACTTCTTTTTTCGACGGTTAAATCAGGGAACTCTTGAATGGCAAGAGGAGATGCAGAATAAACAGAAGCCCCTGCTTCACTGACAATAACATATTCAACAGGTCGTGGGGATTCTTTGATGGTATCGGCAATAAAAGCTTCACTTTCTCGAGAAGCTGTTCCGTTTCCAATCGCAATAATATCAATGTTGTAACGTTTAATTAAATCAAGAACGACTCTTTTACTCTCTTCTATTTTATGATGCGGTTCAGTCGGATAAATCACCTCAATAGCTAGGACTTTCCCGGTTGGATCTAAAACAGCTAATTTGCATCCGGTACGAAACGCCGGATCGAATCCTAATACTGTTTTTTCCCGCATAGGTGGTGTCAATAATAGACTTTCTACATTTTTAGCGAAATTTTCGATGGCGACTACTTCCCCATCTTCTTTTAATTGTGCTCGAATTTCTCGTTCGATACTAGGGGCAATTAACCGTTTATAACTATCTTTTATCGCATCCTTAATCTCAGCAGTTACAAACGAAGTTTTATTTTTTATTACTTTCGTTTCTAAGTATCCTAACATTTCTTCTTCGTTAACCGAAATACTAACACTTAAAACATCTTCTTTTTCCCCTCGATTTACCGCTAAGATACGATGCGCTTTAATTTTCTTGACTGGTTCGCTGTAGTCATAGTACATCTCATATATTTTCTTCTCATCGATGGCATTCTTCTTTTTCTTAGCAGTTAGTAAACCATCTCTAATCATTCTACGACGTAACTCTTTTCGATAACTGGCATTATCACTAATCCATTCCGCAATGATATATTTAGCCCCTTGAATCGCCTCTTCTACGGTTGGTACTTTATCCGTGATAAACTTTTCTGCCATTTGGTTTAGATTGCCACTAGTTGGAAAAGACATCATCATCTTGGCTAATGGCTCTAATCCGTTCTTGATGGCATCCGTTGCTTTGGTTTTCTTTTTTTCTTTATATGGGCGATATAAATCTTCTACTTCAACTAACTTTTGACAAGCCATAATTGCCTGTTTTAATTCATCAGTTAATAAGCCCTTTTCCTCAATTAAACGAATCACATCTTCTTTTCGTTTTAATAAGTTTTCTTGATATTCATAAACTTCGTTAATTTTTCTAATTTGTTCTTCATCTAAGGCTCCTGTTACTTCTTTTCGGTAACGAGCAATAAAAGGAATGGTATTTCCTTCTTGTAATAGTTTTAAAACTGCTTCTACTTGTTTATTTTTAATTGCTAATTGTTCACTAATTTCATTAATAATATCTTGATTCATCTAGTGATTACCTCCTTTTTCATTGTAACAAACTAAAGAAAAAAAGTTTAGCTTTTTTACTAAACTTTACTGAAAAGATAGACGTTTTATTTTTCTTCTTTAAGAATGGCGCTATCTAGCGTTTTTCTTTCTAATGGTTTCGGATCTTTTTCTTTGTATCCTAAAAGAACAGCACTTACTAGTTGTAGTTTGGTATCGTCTATTTCAAAATAGTGGGCAACTTGACTACTGATTTTTACAATATTGCCAATCCATAAGGAACCTAGTCCTAAATCTGTTGCCTTTAAAAGCATATTCTCAATCATTGCGCCAATGGATAACCAAGTGAATTCAGGATTTTCTAAGTGGTCGCTATAAACTAGTAGTAAAGTATTTCCTCTTGAAATGGTATCAGCTGTTTTACTGATACTTTCGTCTTCAGGATGCTTTAGTCCTTCTTCTTTTAATAATTTGACGATTTCTGGTATACTTTCTCTAACGATAAGAATTTGCCAAGGTTGGGTGTTATGCGCAGATGGAGCTAGTAATCCAGCTTCAATTATGGCTTTTATTTTTTCGTCTTCTACCTTTTGAGGAGTGTATTTACGAATACTTCTTCTTTTTTCTAATACTTGTTTAAATTCCATATTATCACCAATATTAGTATAGAAAAAGAATCTACTTTTGGCAAGAGTAGATTCTATTTTACTTTAGTTTTACTAGTCTGATATTCATTTGTTTTTTCAAGCTCAGCTAATTGTTGTTGTAGTCTGATTAATTCTTGTTGAGCAATTTCTAGTTGACGATTTAGTTCTGTTAAACGAGCGAGTACATCAGCGACAATTTTCTCTTCGTTTATCGTCAAATTATGATTAAATGGATTTTGTTTTTTGGCCATTTGATTATACGGATCACTAAATAAAACAGTTTTCGTTTTTGGTTCATTATTCTTATCTAAATGGTAAGTAGATAATGGCTTTGTCTCTTTTTTGACCGAGGTAGTTTGTGATTCTGGCTGTTGTTTTTTGGATTCTTGTTTTCTAAAAGGAACAATATTTTCTTTATCTATATCATTTATTTTGTTCTTTTTTACTTTATTACGTCTTATCGCACTTTCTTCTTTGGCGCGTTTTTTTCCCTCATTAAAGCCTTTTTTTATCTTTTCAGAAATTTTTTCTTGTTTGTTTTCTAATTTCTGTTGTTTTTTGATTTCTTTTTGTTGCTTACGCTCCGCTTTTTTCTGTTCCCGTTGTTCTTTCTTCGCCTTGGCTTTTTCTTCCGCTAACGATTGGTTTTTATCATTGTTATTTTCTTCTTCCGTCCACAAATTTTCATTTTCATTTATCTCTTTTTCTAATTTTTGTTTGGAATGAATATAGTTAAGTCCCCCTATACCAGCACCTACTAGACCTCCGAAAACAATTCCTGGGATAGTTCCATATAAAAGTGCCATGCTCATTGGTATTTGGGACATGAGTAGTAATGTAGTCGCTACTACCGGCGTAGCCACTAACCCAATTAATATAGTGGTAAAGAAACGTACTCCTAAATGAAGTTTTGGACTTTTTCGTTTTCTCTTTTCCATGTTTATCTTCCTTTCCTTTATTGATTATTATTTATGAAAATTTTTGAAAAGCAGGTGGCAACAGGGATAAAGATAGTCTAAGTTTATATCACCCGTTACCTTTAGTAAAACTATTTTCTAGTTTTACTCAAAGTTTTTCCCTTTTCTTTATCTAATTCTCTAAACGCTCTTTGAATAGAAGCTAGAGATTCTTGAGTATTGCTTTCTGACAATTTATCTTGGGAATCTAGAGTTACCCCAACTTGGTAATCCCGGTTATAATCTCGATTAAGATCTTTTAAGACTTGTTCTTGATTAATCGTTAGATGACTATTTTTAGCGCTTTGATTATACGGATCTTGGAATAAAGGCTTTTGTGCTGAAGAGGCAGAGTGAACGCGGTAATTTCCGATTTTTCTATCTGTCACAGTTGGCACAGTTGGCATTTCTTTAACCGTTGTACTTCTTTTTGAATTTCTTTTTTCTTCCACAGACGTATTTTCCTTATTGGTACTTGTTTCTAAGCCAGTCTTTACTTTTGGCGATAACTGTTTTTGATTACTATTTTCTTCATACCGTTCTAATACATTCTTAAGCCTATCTCTTTCAGCTAGTTGCGCGTCAAGTTCTTTTTTTAACTCCTTTGCTTGATTAGAATAATATCTTCGCGTGAAAAAGGCCAAGAAAAATATAGCGCCATATATAAGCGGAAATGTACTAAAGATTAAGCCAACGGCTCCAGTAATTATTTCCAACACTGATAGTGCTTCACAGCCATTAATCCAGCCTATGGCCACCCGTTTTAAAGCTATCTTTTTAGAATATTTTTTAATGTCTTTTCTTAAATTTGCTTCATAACCATTCATTTTCTTTTTCCCCCTTCATTTCAGTGGCTTTATTATACTACATTAGAGAATATTTGACAAATTTCTTTGCCAATCCATGCACAAAGTAAAGCCTCGTTTATGTTTTTTTATTTAAACGAGGTTCAATGATTCTAATTTATTTTTATTTTCACTTTTGGCTGATCTTTTTCTTTCATTTCTGTTAAGCTTTCTAATAATGTCCGAAGTTCATTAATCTGTTTTTCTGTTTCCGCTAGTGTCTTTCTTAAATGTTCTAAACTGGATTTGACATCATACATTATCTTTTCATCATTTACCCACAAATTATCTTTTTTCGTTTCTGTTGATGTTGTTTTGTTGTATGGTTCTTGGAAAAGCACATTTTTCTTATCTGTAATTGGGTGTAAAGAATAAGTATTTTCTTGGTTTTTTTCTTCCTCATCTTCTAATTTTAAAATGTTTCTAACGGGACGCTTTCTAGCACTAGTAGAAGACGTTTTTGGTTCTTCTTCTAATGTCAAAATATTTTTGACAGGGCGTTTTTGATTGCTCGATGTTGCTTGGTCAACAATTTCTTTCTCGTCATCTAATTTTAAAATATTTCTAACCGGACGATTTTTAGTGCTAGTAGAGGTAGATTTTGTTTTTGTTTTTTCTTCTTCAAGGGTCAAGATATTTTTAACCGGACGAGAATTGACCCCTACGTTTCTTATTTCTTTTTTCTTTCCTAAAGAATACGTATTTTGTTTGCTTCCTTTTTCGTATCTTGTTCTTTTTTTCTTTGGCTGTAATTTCTTTTTATTCTCTTCAAGATTATCGTTATCTTCAAAGAAAAGCCCACTTCCGGTTACAACGATTGCGCCTGTTAGTAAACCGATTGCTGTTCCTCCTAGAATACTAATGATACCTGGTGCGGGAAAAAGGGCAAACGGTGTTACAACACCAATAATTCCAAATGTGATTACGATAAGCGGATATAGCCATTTGTTCGATAATTTCATTCCCACCGACTCCTTTTCGTTAATAGTGGCCTTATTATACCATAAGTCCATCAAAAAAGCGAGTTTTTTTACTCGCTATTGTAATATATCTTTATCTATAACCACGACTGGTCGAATGCCAAAATATTCTGAAGTATTTTCAAATTCTTGAAGGGCTGCTCCTGTTTCATCCACACTTACTGCCCAAACAAAATTTTCATTGTTAGAATTAGGTGTTGCTGTCCAATAATTTCCCGTCGTTAGCCAAGAAATATTTTCATTTTGTAGACTGGTCAAAAAAGTTGTTGAATCTATTTGATCGTTGACGATGTTTTCAATTTCTGGAACAGTAATTAAACGGATTTCATCATAACTATCGATGATTTCTGCCTTTTTTAAATTATTAAAATAATTCTGATATAGCGTAGTTCCTAGCTCTTGATATTTTCCGGTACTACAATAATAGGTTTCCGCTTGATCGGTAATTTTCCCTTCTGTAATTTTTCCTTGAATAAACTCACTAATTACACAAGTCGTATCTTGAACTCCGGTTGGAATTAAGTTGTAGTCACTTAATAGTTTGACTTTAGACATTGTACTATCGCTTGCTTCAATCACATGATACTTATCACCATTTGGTAATGTAACTGCCTGTCCTACTTGGAATTCTTGCCATTCTTTTTCCTCTGTCACTTGTTCAATTTCTAATCGTCCATGAAAGTGTCCGCTTCGCACGCTTTCTGGGCTACTAGCTGCTAACCAAATTCTCAATTCGTGAATTTCACTACTTCCTGGCATCAGTTCATTACTGCTCACATAAATTTCGTAGTCTTTCGTTTCTACTGTACTTAGAACTTTTGGCTCTTCATTGTCTATTTTATATTTTATATAATATGTCGATAATTGTTTAGTTTCACAATCATCTTCATCGATTAGCGCTTGATCAGAAGATAATTTAATTACAAATTTAGCTTTTTCTTTTCCAGTATTTGTCACATTAAAACGATAAGGTTGTTGATTAGCGCCTTCCTCATCCGTCATTGGCGTAGCATTTACTAAAGATAATACATCGCCATTCCCTCTTCCGTTATCAACATAACTAATTTCAAAATCTTCTTCTTTGAATGCATTATACTCCTTATTCTTATCATGACGATCAAATAGTAGATAACAACTTCCTATAGCTACTGTTACTGTGATAATTACGGCTATTATCGTAATCGCAGTTTGATGTTTAAACAACTTCTTCTCTTGTCTCATAGAACCACCTATTTATACCTTTTCCTATTTTCCATTATATCATATCCCACTAAAAATTCCAGAAAAAAACATCAAAATTAGTAACCTAATCTTAATGCTTCTACTTTTACATTATATTTTAATCCCTGTTGGTATGCGGCGGCGTTGCTTTCGGTCAGTAAGTCTAGAATACGAGCCTTTCCTGATCCAATTGCTCCACCTCTATCTAGGACGATAGCTAACATAGGAACATCTCCAATGTTAGTTAAGCGTAAAATCGAGCCCAGGGGATATTCACTTCCTGCTGCCACGATTCGTACACTACCGTAGACAGGGTCATTATAATAGATACGTCCGTCACCAATGTAATAACCTGATGCGGTTTTTCCTGATGTACATCCGTAACAATCGTGTCCATAATGGCTTACAGTTCCAACATTCGTAGAAAGTACTGGAAAACTAGTCGTGTCTATTGGTGGAATATAACTTGGTGTAGATACTTGTGGTTGTTCTACTACTGGTTCTTGATTTTCTATAACTGGAGCAGTTTCTTGTTGTATTACTTCTTCTTTTACCTCCACTTTTGCTTGTGGTATTTCTAACTCTTCTTTGATTTCTACAGGTTCTATTACCACATCGGCAATCAATTTACTATTTAATTGTTTGGTTATGTTACTATTTTGTACTAGATAAGCTTCTTTTTCTATTGTAATATTAACACTTGCTAGACTAAATAGAGTTAAAACCATAACATAGACACATACTATTCTGAAAGCATAATTACAAATTTTTTTCATAATTCCTCTCTTTCGAACAGTTACCATTATACCATAGGACATTAACTTTGGCAAATTTGAAGAGTCTAATTTGTACTCTTTTGTGCTCATCTATCCTTATTTTATGCGGATTATAGAGATTTTGCTTGGGGAAAATTACCAATAGTTTGGCTTTTTTCTTACTCGTGTTTTAAAAAAAGCACTGTTTTTTATCAGCACTTTTTCCCTAAATTATTAATATTCTTATTGATAATTATCTGCTTTTACTTCCATGAATGATTTTGGATGTTTACAAACTGGACATACATCTAAAGCATCTTTTCCTACATAAACATGTCCACAATTGCGGCAGATCCAAATTTTATCTCCATCCTTATGGAATACACGATCGTCTTTAACATTCTTTAATAGTGTTAAATATCTTTCTTCGTGTTCTTTTTCAATCTTAGCTACTGCATCAAATAAGTAAGCTAGTTCATCGAAACCTTCTTCTTTAGCCTCTTTAGCGAATCCAGCATACATATCTGTCCATTCGTAGTTTTCTCCTTTAGCAGCGTCTTCTAAGTTTTCCATTGTAGATGGGATATCACCACCATGTAGGTATTTAAACCATAATTTAGCATGTTCTTTTTCATTATTTGCTGTTTCTTCGAAGATAGCGGCAATTTGCTCATAACCATCCTTCTTTGCTTTTGAAGCATAGTATGAATACTTGTTTCTTGCTTGACTTTCTCCAGCAAATGCTGTCATTAAGTTTTGTTCTGTTTTAGAACCTTTTAATTTTGCGTAATCCATATTTTTCATTCCTTCCTTTTCTTGTTTTTTATCTATATTAAAAGATTGCTCTTTTAATAACTTACTTTTGTCTTGGTAACTCGTATGTAAGAGTTCCTCACTAATTGGGCTTAATGGTTCTCCTAAGAAATCGCGGTATATTTTTTCAATATCGGGATTTCGATAAGAATAACGAACAGAACTGTCTTTATCACTCTGATAGATTCCAGCCATTCTTTTTTCTAAAATTTCTTTTTGTTTGTTAATCGCCGTTAATGGTTGCCCTCCACCACCGATACAGCCACCTGGACAATTCATCACTTCAATAAAATGATACTTTTTATGTTCTTGGTTTATTTTTTCTAAGAGGCGTTCCCAGTTAGGCAAACCGTATACGACAGCTACTTGAAGTGTGGTATCTCCGATAGTAACCGTAGCTTCTTTTACTTCCTCTAATCCTCGAACTGGCGTATAGTTTAGTAATGCTTCTTGGTCTTTTCCAGTTAATAGATAGTGAGCAGTTCGAATGGCTGCTTCCATTACCCCACCACTATTTCCAAATAAGACACCAGCTCCACTTCCTCTTTCAAATAAAGAATCGAAGTGTTGTTCAGAGATTTTTGTAAAATCTATTTCCTTTTCTCGTAGCATTAAGCCCAATTCACTAGTTGTGATGACATAATCATTATCTCGTTTTATCTCTTTGTGCCAAAAAGTGCTACTTGATTTTAATTCTTCGCGTAAAGCTTCGCTCTTTTTGGCGGTACAAGGAGTGATTGCTACCGTAATTATTTTGGTTGGATCCAAATTTTTCATTTGGGCAAAATAGGTTTTAATCATCGTTGTTTGCATACCGATTGGGCTTTTACAAGTAGATAAATTTTTTATCCAATCCGGATGGTAAATTTCTACATATTTCACCCAAGCTGGACAACAACTAGTTAATTGCGGTAAGTTTTTATTTTCTTTTATTCTAGAAACTAACTCACTAGCTTCTTCCATAATGGTTAGATCAGCTCCGAAGGTAGTATCAAACACATAATCAAATCCTAATTCTTTCAAGGCGCCTACCATTCTACCCTCAACATTGGTACCTGCTTCTTCCTTAAATTCTTCACCTAAGGCAACTCTTACAGCAGGGGAAGTTAAGGCGATGACGATTTTATCTTGATTCTCAATTTCTTGCGCTACTCTCTTATAGTTATATTTAGGAACGATTGCTCCCATTGGGCAGTTCAAAATACATTGCCCACAAGAAACACAGGCAGGATGTCCTTTTACCTTTTCTTGATACTTTATACCAACTACATTTTGACAGATATCTTTACAACGTCCACAATTGATACACTTCTCCATGATTCTAGCGATTCCAGGATTATCTTCATCGATAGGAATTCTTTTGTCTTCTTTTTCAGGAGGAGTTTCTTCTGTTGTGATTTCTTCCATGAATTCTTTATGAACCCCACAAATTGGACAACGGTAATTTTCCTGTTCTACTAAATCACCATTTTCTTCGATATAACCGCAGATTTTACAACGATATTTTTTCTTTGGCTGTTCTTCTTCGATTACTTCTTCCATCATTTCTTTCCCTACTCCGCAAAGAGGGCAACTATAATCGTCTGGTAGTTCTTCCATTTCTTCGACATAACCACATATTTTACATCTAAACTTCTTCACATTTTCCTCCATTACATTCTGGGCAATACCCTTCAATTGTTAAATTATAGTTTGTTGCTTGAAAATCTTTTAGATAATCTTTATTTTTTAACTGTTTAAGCAAGTTTGAATCATAGATATCGAATAGTTTACCACAGGCTAAACACTCAAGATGAAAATGGTCTTGATAGAAATCATAGCGGTCTACGCCCTGTTTTGTTTTTATCAAGTGGATTTTGCCTTCTTTTACGAATTGCTTCACATTGCGGTAGACTGTTGCTTGACCAATAGTAGCATCTGCCTTTTTGACTTCATCATAAATTTCATAAATAGTTGGATGATTATGATTATTTTTGATGATGTCTAAAATTAATTCTTTTTGTTTAGTGTTTCGGTATTTCATAACACTCCTTATTGATAATGATTATCATTTAATATTATATCATTAGAAAAAAGAAATGCAAGTCTTTTTAGTGTTTTGTTTTGGTTAAGTCATCATAAATTTTATAGAGCTTTTGAACATTATTTTCTAAAAAGTAATAATGTTTAATATAGAATGCTAACATGATTAAAAAGATGATGAACAAGATTCCAATTGCGATACTTGGTACGGTAACTAGAAAATATAAACTGAAAAATGTAAGAAAAGCAAAAGTTATCGTAACTAGGAGGTGAATCAAACGTTCATGTTGATAAAAGGAAATATGAATTAACAGATCCTCTTTTAATTGTTCGCGTTCAGAATCCTTGACTTTGTTTATTTGTTTTAAATACTCTTCTATTTTCTCTTTCATTTGTTAGGAATAAGATTACTCCCTGCACCTTCTTTCTTAGATAGTATTATTCTTGTATCTTTTGTTTTAATTTTATCACACAATATTCAGTAAGAGTGATTTTTCCATTATTTTTTTAAATATTTTTTACTATAGGTACTTTCTTTTTCTATTTCTCATATAATTTAATAGAAAAAAGCAAAAACATGAATTGACAAAAAAAAATTATTAGTGTACTATTATATTCATGAGTTATCTTTTTGTGGTAATTCAAGTAATTTGGGTCTATAGCCAAGTGGTAAGGCGTGGGACTGCAACTCCCTGATCGTTGGTTCAAATCCGACTAGGCCCTCCAAAAATTGCGGATGTAGTTTAGTGGCTCGAATACGGCCTTGCCAAGGCTGTGACGGGGGTTCGATTCCCCTCATCCGCTCCATAGTGAAATCTGCTCGAACTTTTCGAGTTTTGATAAATAACTAATCTAGAAATGGATTAGTTTCAGACTGTTGACAAATATATTTTGTTAATAGTCTTTTATTTTGTCAAAAAATATTGTATAATTAACTTGTAAGGTTGCTTATTGTTTTACCGAATTATAAGCTTACATAACCTTACTTTTTTATTGGA
>DVKF01000043.1 GCA_018716115.1 Candidatus Alloscybalousia intestinigallinarum | reverse complement strand
TATTTATAGACATAAGTTTGTTCCTTTCAGTGTTTTTTTGTGTTAATTACATTGTATCAGACTTATGTCTTTTTATTTAAACAAAAATAGCATTGGTGAAAATATTCACCAACACTATTTATAATACAACCCGTTTCTTAAACATAGAAACGAGGTTTTTATATGTCAAAATTAACTGATGAAAATAGAATAGATATTTATAACAAAATTAAAAATGGTGAATCACCAACATATTTATCAAAACAATATGCTATAGGTATAGATAAAATTAGATATTTAGTTAAACTAATTGATAAACATGGTTATGAAATACTTAGAACTACTAAAAATAGGAAATTGAATAGTTATGAAAAAAAACAAATTATTAATAGAGTTTTATTGGGTGGAGAAACAGTTTTGTCAGTTTCAATAGATGAAGGATTACTTGGTAATGGAATATTATTTAATTGGATTAAAGAATATAAGAAAAATTGCTATAATATAGTTGAACGAAAGCAAGGGCGTCCAACTATGAATAAAAAAGAAAGTAAACCTAAAAAAAACGAAACACTAGAAGAAGAAAATGAAAGATTAAAAAAAGAAAATTTATATTTGAAAGCGGAGTTAGAATACTCCAAAAGATTGAGAAGCGTTGTTCAAGCAAGGAAGAATCCACAACAGAAGAAAAAGTAAATGTTGTAAGCGAACTTCGGCTAACATATCCATTAATGATTCTTCTACAAGTGTCAGGTTTAGCTAAATCTGTATATTATTATACTTTGTCTAAAGCAGACAAAGATGATAAAATAAAATTATATGAAACAAGAATAGAGGTAAATATGAAAGTAAAAATTAATCAACGTTTAGCAACTCTAGCTACGTTTATCGATGACGGAGATCATCTTATTGATGTCGGATGTGATCACGCATTATTAGATATTTATTTAGCGCAAAATAGAAAAGGACTTCGAATTATTGCGTCTGATGTTAAAGAAGGTCCACTCAAACAAGCAACAGAAAATGTAAAAAAATATCAACTGCAAGATAAAATTACATTAAAATTAGGAAATGGTATCGAACCAATTGAAGAAGATATTGATACAGTTGTAATCTCGGGAATGGGTGGAGCCCTAATGGTTGGGATTTTAAAATATCAAACATCACGATTAAAAAGAGTAAAGAAACTGATTCTTTCTCCCAATAATGATGTTGAATTTGTCAGAAAAGAAATCGTCAAGCTAGGTTATAAAATTGAACGTGAAACATTAGTATTAGATCACAATTTTATCTATCCGATTATAGAATTTACTAAAGGAAAGAAACATTATTCGCAAAAAGAGTACTTGTTTGGTCCTCTTTTGCTCCAAGAGAAAACTCCTTTGTTTATCACTTATCTAACCAAGCAAAAAGAAGTAACTGAACAGTTACTCGCTATTCTACCAAAAAAATATATAAAGAGAAGGCTTCAATTAAAACAAAAATTAAAATTACTTAATAAAATTTTATAGTCTTATAAGAAGAAGGTAGGTCCATTATCTTCAACAATTGGCTGAGTATCTGTTGAAACAGTTGAAACTAGTGAAGTAGCCGGAACTGTCTGATTAGTAGTGGAGCTAGTCATTTGCTGATTTCCTGGCACTTGTGGGTTAGTAGGAGTTGTTATTTTTTGGCTTCTATCAGAGCCCTTAACTGCACCTAGAACCCGAAACATCGTTTTCGCATTCTGAATAATCGGACGAACTTGATAAAAAACAGGGATTGCTTGATTAATAACATTTAGTGTTTTTCCGGCCGTAGTCAAAAAACTACTCCAACTTGCTCCCTTAAGTAATCCCTTAGAAAATAGACCTCCAGAAGCTTTAAACATTGGTGAGCTTGCCGTATATAAATAGGGGTTATAGAAACTTCCCGGATTCATTTCAATCACTCCTTTTACAATATTATATGTTTTTTCACGAAAAAAGTTTTCAAAAACTTGGCAGATATGTTATACTGTTATAAGAAAGATAAAGAATAAAATAAAGTGGGTGTAATGATGAATATTTTTATATCTATATATCATGGAATTCAAAAGATTTTTACTGCTCCAGCTAGATTGTTCAAAAAGAAAGATAAAAACGATAAGAAAGTGGATAAAAACAAAAAAAAGACTTCTACCGAAGAGAACTTAATGACAGAAGCCTTAAAGAATGCGTCTTCTTTTGAGGGAGAAACCAGTAAAGTATTAGAAGACAATCCAGAAGACAAAAGTAATCTTGTTACGTTTAACTATGTAGTAAAAAATGATGCCGGTCAAACGATTAAGAGCTCTTTTGATGCCAAGACCAAAAACGAAGTAGAAGCTTTCTTAACAGGTGAAGGATACACCATTGTCAGCATTGAGGCACAAAAGAAGAATTTCTTAAATACTGATATTCCTTTTTTGAATACAAAGCTAAGTTCTGGTGAGTTGAGTTTTGCCTTAACTCAGTTATCAACCTATATTAAAGCAGGTATCCCATTGATTGATTCGGTGCGTATTTTAGCTAAACAAACTGTGAAACCAGCTAAGAAAAAGATTTACGAACGAATTATTTACGACTTAGTAGCTGGAGAAGATTTCAGTAAAGCACTAGAAAATCAAAGTGATGTTTTTCCTCGACTATTAATCAACATGGTAAAAGCTTCTGAGATGACTGGAGATTTACCTTCTACTCTAGATGAAATGAGTGAGTATTATACAACAATTGAAGATACCAAGAAACAGATGATTTCGGCACTTACTTATCCGACGATCGTCTTGATTATGTCAATTCTGGTTATCGCATTCGTATTAATTTGGGTTGTTCCATCATTTATCGACATGTTCCAAGATGCCGAAGCAGGATTACCGTTAATTACTCAAATTACTGTCGCAGCAAGTAATTTCTTATCTCAAAATTATATCTGGATTATTCTTGCGATTATCGTCATCGTTGTGTCCTTTATCGTTGCCTATAAGAATGTCAAGTCGTTTAGACGAGGGGTACAAGTTTTTCTCATGAAAACACCGGTTATCGGAAAAATTATGATTTATAATGAAGTAACGATGTTTACTAAGACTTTTGCGCAATTATTAAGTCACAGTGTACATATTACAGATAGTATGGCGATTCTTTCCAAAATATCGAATAATGAAGTATATAAAGATATTATTGCGAATACAATGAACACCTTAAGTAAAGGCGGTAAGATTTCTGAATCATTTAAAGGTCAATGGGCATTCCCAGTTGTTGCTTATGAAATGTTAGTAACAGGAGAATCTACTGGACAATTAGCAACGATGATGGAGAAAGTATCTATCCACTATGCTAACTTACATAAGAATGCAGTTACTCAGGTAAAAAGTTTAATTGAACCAATTACCATTTGTTTCTTAGCGGTATCTGTAGGTTTTATCCTATTATCCATTATTATCCCAATGTTTGACTTATATGGCGCTGTTGGAGATATGTAGAAGAGTGGGGGAAGTAACATGGAGATTTATTACACAATTCTCTTTTTCATCCTAGGAACCGTTTTGGGTTCCTTCTATAATGTAGTGGGGTATCGTCTTCCTAAAAACGAATCCGTTTTATATCCAAGACATTCCTATTGCCCTAACTGTCATCATACTTTATCGAGATGGGAACTAATTCCCATTCTTTCCTTTTTATTCCAAAGAGGAAAGTGTAAGCACTGTCATCACCCCATTTCTTTTTTTTATCCTTTTATTGAATTATTAACAGGGGTATTATTTGCGGTTAGTTTTTATTCTTTTGGTTTTAGTTACCAATTAGTGATTGCTCTTAGCTTAGCTTCTTTGTTCAGTATCGTAATTGTGAGTGATCTAAATTATTTAATTATCCCCGATGAAGTGACAGTAAGTGTCGGTATCATCATTAGTATAGCTACCTTTATAGGAAGAGGATACCAAGAAGGTTTGATGGCACTTGGCTCAGGCGTTTTGTTGTTCGCCATTATGTATGGGATCATGCTGTTAGGAGACTTTTTATTTAAACGTGAAAGCTTAGGCGGCGCGGATATTAAGTTAATGTTTATTGCCGGATTATCCCTAGGAACAGTATTAGGTGTACTCGTCATTTTTATCTCTAGTGTCGTTGCCTTACCCATTGCTTTAGGCTTATATATTGCGAACAAAGAGAAAGTTGTTCCTTATGGACCATTTATTGTATTTTCAATTTTACTATTATTTTTATTAAAAGTAGATGTAAATACCCTTTGGCAATTATTTATTTAATCTAGACAAATAGTGAAGAGAAATTTTGGTTCTTTGTCAAATAGTGTTGGTAGACATTATTGATACAAGTAACTGTGTATGGAAGGATGATGAAAATCATCCTTTTATAATACCTTTAATTAAGAATATACGAGCAATGAAATGATCAAATTTTCTA
>DVKF01000004.1 GCA_018716115.1 Candidatus Alloscybalousia intestinigallinarum | reverse complement strand
ACTATATTTATTATTATAATCATGATAGAATTAAAGTAAAATTAAAAGGATTGTCTCCTGTAAATTACAGGTTACAATCCTCTAATTAGAAACTATTTATAAACTGTCCAACTTTTGGGGTTCAGTTCATTCTGATAGCTTTTCCTTTTTACTCGACTTCTACTAATGACAATTTTATTCCTTCATGAATCCAAGTAAGATTCACTTCGGTTGGATAGTCTAAGTCTTTAACATATTCCAATTTCACCTTGGTTTGATAGGCACTATTATCTTCAAGGTTAGCTTCTTCATTTTTATAAGAAAATTGCTTTACTTCTTCTACGGTGGCATTCTTTACTTCTGGTAATTCTTGTTTTCGTTTACCAGTTAAATTACTTTTTACATATTTATAGATATTATTGGTTGCCTCATTTTTAAACGATTCTTTTTGCGATTCATGAACAAATTGAATTCCGCCAATATCTTGGTTCGTCATTTTATTATTCAAAGTATAAAAATCAATGGTAAAGAGTTTTGCTAGTAAAGAGACATAATTTTTCTCATCTACTTTTTGATCTTCTAATTCACTTTCTAATTCTTTGTAGTATTTTTTATAGATTCTACTATCGGTATTTTCTAGATAATAATTATATTCGTCAATATTACTTACTACTTCTACCGTTAATGATTTATCCAACATGTTTTTTACATTAACCACTAAAATAGCTATGATTAAAACTAATGGAATTAATACCAAAATAATGGCTCTTTTCTTTACCCGCTTTTTTACTTTTTTCATTATTCCGCAACCTTTTCTTCAATATAATCCGATTCCGAATTAATTCGTTCCTCCTCTTTCTTAATCAAGTCGAAAACGATTAACGAATTCGAAACATTTAATAAGTCTTCGGCATACTTTTGACAATTGGCAATATATTCATCCGAAATAACCTCTTCTTTCAATGTTAAGTATTCCCCTTTTTGGGTATTATAATACACTTTATTTGTCATCCAGTTACCATTTGGGAAGACAACGATATTATCATCTGTCGTATTGAAAATATCTTTTCCCAATTGATATTTATTGTAGAATCCAAACATATTACCTAAGGTTGGCATCACATCGTACATTCCCATTACTGTAGTAATTTCTTTATGTAGAGATTCTTTTGTTTCTTTACTATAAATTAAGAATGGTACTTTTCTTAATAATTCATATTGATAACTATCTACTTTGACAAAGTTTGGATCATCTTCTGGAATTAGTCCATCGGTTTCTTTATCATAGTTAAATAAGCGACTAAAATCAGCTTTAGGTAAACGTGCATCATGATCACCGTATAATACAATTACGGTATTCTCCATTAATCCTTCTTCTTCTAAGGCAGTTAAGAATTCGCCTAAAGCAGCATCTGCATAATGTACTGACTTGAAATAGTTACCTAATTTGGTTCCTTCCATATATGGATAACTAATCATTTCTGGTTCTCCTGTTTCTTCGTTGATAATTACATTACCATTTTCATCTTTAGCTTCTTCTTTAATATCTACTGGGAAATCTCCATATTTATCTACATCAGAGAATGGAGTATGATTACTAAGCATAATGACTGTTCCATAATATGGTTGACCTTTTTCATTAATTTCTTTGATTTTTTCAACAGATTGCCTAAAGAATGACTTATCCGATAAACCAAGACCAATAACTTCATCTATATCGTAGTCCTTCTTACTATAGAAACGATCATATCCTAAAGATTGATGCATTACTTCACGGTTCCAGTATGAACCATTATTTGCATGCATAGAGAATGTATAATATCCTTTTTCTTTTAATAATTTAGGAATAGATACGTATTCACGATTGAAATAACTAACAAAGGCAGTACCCGTATTGGTTGGCATCAACGAAGTATTGAATGTAAATTCTGAATCGCTCGAAGTACCGACACTTACTTGAGAATAGAAATTACTAAAATATAGAGATTCACTCGCTAATTTATTTAAATTTGGAGTTAGTTCTTCTCCATTAAAACTTAATTCCATAACAATTTGTTGAATACTTTCGGCATGAATAGAGATAATATTTTTTCCTTCAAAAATACCAGTATATTCGTTAATTTCCGTTTGTTCATCACTTCTACCTTCATAGTATTCATTGAACATTTTTACGGCATTATCATAACCAAATAAAGTCGTTAATTTCGGTTCGATACTCTTTACTAAATCATTTAAATGATATGTATAAATACCAAATTTCATAACGATGTATTCACGGTTCCATTGTTTCGCAAAACGTCCAATTTCTAGTGAAGTTAACATACTGATAAATACAAAAACTAAGATACCAGCTGTGGCAAAAGAAGCAATGGCTTTTTTTTGATCACGCTTATTCTTATTTCTTGCCTGAAACCGTTTTGTCTTTTTTAAACGAATATAAGTGACAGTTAGGGCAACGGGAGCGAGTAAATAAACAAAATCTTGAATTTTTAAGACGTTTTCTGTTACTGCATCTCCTACCTGGAATAAATATTCTAATGTACCAATCAAAGATACAGATACAAATGAGGTATAGAAAGTATAATAAAGAGAGTTAATTACACAGATAACACTTAAAATAATACTACATACTAATAAATAGGGAAAACGATTCTTTTCCTTTAATAGATAGCTAACGCCACCTATCGCAATAATGACTGCTGCATCAGCAATAATTGGTTTAATATTCAAAATATCTTTTACAGTTAAATAACGCAATAAAGTCGAAGCAAAAAGGGAAACAAGGATAAATACGATCATTAGAACATTGTTCTTGATCATTTCTACGATTCTATTTATTGTTAATATTAAAAACCGCTTGGGATTTGTTACGACTCCAATCGCTATTTTCCTAATATTATTTGCTGTTTTTTTTAAAAATTTTTTAAATTTCTTCATTTCCACTAATCCTTCCTGATTCTCATTATAGCACTTTTTTTCTTGTTTCACAATTTTTTCGAAAAATTAAACATGACAATATTGTCATGTTAAGCACTCATTTGTTCTTTATTATCTTTTATTTCTTGTTTTACCTCTTCTCTACTTGCATTAAGTGCCATTCCTACTACAAAGACATAAGATAGTAAATATACCCACATTAATAAAATTAATAAATTGGCAATACTACCATAGAGTAAATTGTAACGATTAAATGTATTGACATAAAAGGCATATACTTCGGTGGCGATAATCCAAGTCACAGTTGTAAATATTGCACCTGAAGTAGTGGTTTTACTCGCAATTTGAGTATCTGGGGCCATCGTATATAACAGCTTAATACAAAAGAAAATAAGTAAAAAGGAAATTGGGTATTTTAAAATTGAATAAGCGGTTGATATCGTAGCCATGATTGGTTTTGCCTTTATGACCTCTCCCAGTAGGGAAATTAAAGTATCTCCATAGGCTGGTACAATCAACATAAACAACAGAAGAATAACTAAAATTACAGTCATGATTACTGCTTTGATTCGTCTAGTAATATAATCTTTACTTTCTACCTTATAAATCATATTTGCCCCAATAATCATAGAATGTGGTCCATTAGAAGCTAGGATAAACGCTGAAATATAGAAAATTGCTATATTTAAGTTCATACTTTTCCCGTCAATTGCTTCATTGATAAAAGATGCTATTTCTTTAGGAAGACTATCGTTAATAATATCCATTAACGATTCGATCGATAAGGAAAAATTGGCACTGATTGTCGCAATTAACGCAACTAACGGAATAATGGACAAAACTAAGAAAAAAGCCAGTTGTCCGGGTAATATTCGCATTTCTGGCTTTTGAATAATTTTGTACAATCGTTTAAAAAATCTTTTCATTCTTTTCTTCAAAGTGCATCACCACTTTTTTATTTTATTTTTTCTTTATTGGTTCTCATTTCTAATGTCGCTTCATTAATGGCATCATCGATTGTTTTAATATCATCCGTAATCATACTAAATCCTGTTGCTGCTCCAAAACCATGTGGTAATTCTTTTAATTCTTTATTTAATTTCTTACAGTAAGTATCTACTTGTTTTTCACTATAGCCAACTAAGTACACTAGGAATTCATTTCCGTCAGTTCTAATAATCTCACTATTTTCTAGTTGTGTATTGACTAGTATAGAAGCCGCCGTCGTAATTAATTGATCTCCTGCTTCATGACCATAATTATCATTTACATATTTCACGTTATTTAAATCGACAATCACTACAGCTTGTGGATATACTTTACTTTCTTCCCAAGTTTTCATATTTAGATTTAAATAATTACGATTTTTTAAAGAAGTTAAAATATCAGTATATTTTCTGCGATCTTCTTTTTTTACTTCTTTTACTTTTTTCTTACGTTTTAAAATAATATAAATAGCGGTTAAAATTAAAAGTGGTAAGAGAATAATTCCTAAAATAATCAAGTATAGTTCTTCAAAACTTGTTCTTTCTAGTAGAGAAAGATTTAAGGAATTTAATCCTGAAATTCGATAATTATAATAAGAGTTGGTCATGATGATATAAGAGAATAATTCTCTGAAATCTTGATCAGATGTCTTTACCATGAAGTTATATTCATTGGTCATTCTATCTTCATATAAAACTTCATATTTTGAAAATTTACTATTTCGATAATAGTTATAAATTTCTCTATCTACAATAATTAAATGATTTCCTGATGTTAAATCATCAAGAGTATCTACTTCTTTGACATTAGCCTTACTATTTTCTTGAATATAAGAAGTTAAAAGACTATTTTTCAACATCATCACTTGTTTATTCTTTAACCCTTCAAAGGTATTAATCACTTCTTGGCTATCTAAACGTGCTAATACCACATATTCTTCAACCATCGGAGATAAAGTTGCGGTATAATTACTTCCTTGGTAACCAAAATAATTGAAATAGATATCTACTTCTCCGTTATCAATTGCTTGTTTTAATTCTTCTACAGTATCGTATTTTTGATAAGTAAATTCGATATTGGTTAATCTTTGCATTCTGGCTACATATTCAGACGCTATTCCTGATGGAGTTCCATCTATTGTTACTTCATATGGTGTGTTCTCTACATAACCATAGACATATGATCTAGAGATTAAATCTGCTTTGGCTTTATCATTTAAACCACGCTCGCTGGCATAATAATTCAAATATTCTTTATTGTAAGTAACTACATAATCGTCTTGCTTCCATTTTTCAAAGTATTTTCTAACGATATTGTTTAACTCTTCATTATCTTCTGTTAGAGTAAGTACTATTTTTTTAGACATCTCTGTAAAGTAATAATTTGTATAGTATGCCTCATTACTTAATGTTTGATCTAGATAAAGGATTTGAGGGATTACCATCATGGTAATCGTACCTGCTTCGTAATCGGCAATCATCGTCTCGATTGTATCATAAGTTTTAAAGGTTAGATTTTGACCGGTTTTTAGATAGTAAGTCAATTCCCCAGCATCTTCTGTAAATACACCGATTACCTCGTTTTGAATTTCTGAGATACTGTCGTAACGAACGTTTTTCGCACTAATTGCGACATACCCATCTTCTGCTAACAACAAATCATTATCTGTTAACGCAGTATCATTATTTAGAATTCTAAATCGTAAGCCAGTTGTTGTAGGTTCTGCTGTTTTTAAATAAGATATCTTGTTGAACTCTAACTCAGTATCCATTTCAAAATTATCAATAAAATCAAAAATGACACCGGTACCTGCCATCGAAAAAATCGGTACGTTATTGACAATCTCTAAATCATATTTAGTACCAGAGTTATTAGAAATCCATCTTTTCTCTAGTACAGTTAAATTGGTTCTGTCATCCGTATAATTTAAAAATACATATAAGCCAACAAATACTAATAACGCAATCGCGACTGGAATAATAATTATTAATTTCTTTTTCATTATTCTCCACCTTCTGTAGTTGTACTAATATCTGTTTTTTCTCTATCTTTTGTCCATGAGAATTCAGAACTATTATGATGCTTGTAACCAATAATTGGGAAATTATTTTCTGCTTCGTCCGTTTTTACGATAAATACTTGGAAATCGTAATACCCTTTTTGACTATCTGTAAATAGATCTAATATCCCGTTAATTGTCGCTTTAGCATCATCAATGCTTGTATCATTTTTGACTGTGATCATCAAATTGATTGTTCTACCATTCTCACGCAAGCTAACACTTTCTACTCGCTCATTTTCGGTTATTTTTGCCTTTACTTGATCATAAATTGCTTCATCCACTTCTACTTTACCTACTAAACGATCCCCATAGATGGCTTTTCCTTCATTAGGAAAAAATAGTTGTTTAGCTTGGTATAAGCAAAAAACTAAAGCCGTAAATAAAACAATCGCAATAATCGTGAATTTATTTTTTCGGATTATTTTCATCTAATACACCTCACGTATCTTTTGGTACTTGTACCTGATTAACTATATTTCATCTTTGTATGATATATGATTATACAATAAATTCCTCTTTTTTGAAAGTCTTTCTTATTTATTTGTTTAGTTCTTCTTGAAGAAGCCGACTGACGATAGCGGCATTGGCTTGTCCTTTTGTTTCTTTCATAATCTGTCCCATCAAGTATTTAATCGCTCTATCTTTTCCCTCGTGATAATCTTTTACACTTTCGGGATTAGCTTCAATTACTTTGGAAACGATTTCTAATAAAGCATTCTCATCACTAATGGTTTTTATTCCCTTTTTTTCAATAATTTCTTTGATTGATAGATTGGTTTCCATTAAATCCACCACGATATCTTTAAATACTTTATTGGTTATTTCTCCCGTACTTAGCATAGTGGTTACTTCTCTTAATTTATCTTTCGTTAATGAAGTTTCTGTAATTTTTTTCTCTGTTTTATTTAGATAAGAAGAAATATCTCCTAAAAGTAAGTTACTCGCAATCACTAAATCGATATCCTCTAAGCCTAATAGAAAATCACTTAGTTGTTTATTTTGAATTAGTTTATCACTGTTTACGGAAGATATTCCTTTTTCTAAATAAAGCGCACGTCGTTTATCGGGCATGACTTCAAGAGTTTCTTTTACTTTTTCGATATCGTTATCAGTAATGATATAAGGAGGTAAATCTGGTTCAGGAAAATAACGATAATCGTTTCCCGTTTCTTTTACTCGCATCAAAATCGTGCGATCTTGTTTTTCATCGTATCTTCTTGTTTCATCATGGATTACATTTCCTTGTTCTAATTCTTGAATTTGGCGAATTGCTTCACTAGAGATTGCCCGCCCAACACTACTAATTGAACCAATATTTTTGGTTTCCGTTCTAGTACCTAACTGATTCGTTTTCGATACCGATACATTGACATCACAACGCATACTTCCTTCTTCCATCTTACAGTCAGAAACATTGGCATAAAGAAGGAGTTCTTTTAACTTTTCTAGGTACGCCATCGCTTCTTCAGGACTGTTCATATCTGGTTCTGAAACAATTTCTAATAAAGGAACGCCATTTCGATTAAAATCTAAATAAGACTTGGTATCAGCATGAGTACTTTTACAAGTATCTTCTTCTAAATGAATATCATGAATACCGATTTTTTTCTTTTGTCCATCTACTTCGATTTCTACATAGCCATTTACTCCGATTGGATTTCTAGCTTGAGTAATTTGATAACCTTTAGGTAAATCAGGATAAAAATAATTTTTACGGTCGAATACTACTTTTTTATTAATTTCACAGTTTAGTACTAAAGCGGCTTTAATTCCTAATTCTACTCCATATTGATTTATTGTGGGAAGAGTACCTGGCAAGGCAAAATCGATTTCGTTAATATTCACATTCGCTACCCCACCATAATTATTTAATGAATCACTAAACATTTTTGTATTGGTTTTTAGTTCACAGTGTACTTCAATTCCTACTGTTGTTTTATAGTCATTCATTATTTTACCTCCAATCCATTCGTTAGTTTTAAATATTTTAGTGCTGGGTTTATTTCTTTGTTTTGTGATTGTTCATTATTTGCTTCCAATCCATTTGTTAGTTCTAAATATTTTACAGCTTGGTTTATATCGTCATTGGTATCACCTGATATTTTACCAACATAGATAATACGATGATTCGCTATCATCTCTATACTTTTTATTCTCATCGCAAGGGGTGAAGTAAGGATCCATGAAGCTATACTAGTCATTATTACATTTTGTTTAATTTCTTTCTTTTCTTTTCTTTTCAAAGTTTTCACTCCTTACTTTAATTTCTTTTCTAAATCGTAGGCAAGTTGATACATTTTGGCTTCTTCAAAACGATTACCAATAATGTGTAAGCCGATTGGCATATTATCTTGATCTTTTCCCATTGGAATACTCATACCAGGTAATCCTGCCATATTGACTGGAATTACTAATACATCGTCCATAAATGATTTCGTTGGATCATCTAAGTTTTCGTCTAACGGGTAAGCAACAGTTGTCGTAGTTGGTCCAAGGATAAAATCATACTCTTTAAATACTTTATCAAATTCTTGTTTCATCGCATTTCTGATCATTAAGGCTTTATCGTAATACGTTTTGGCATTATCCCCACTTAATAAATAACTTCCTACCATGATTCTTCGTTTTACTTCTTTGCCAAAGCCTTCTCCTCTTGTATTCTCATACATTTCATCGACGGTAGAAGAGTTTTCACTACGATATCCGAATTTTACGCCATCGAAACGAGCTAAGTTACTACTTGCTTCTCCCATTGCGATGATTTGATAAAGAGTAACGGCCTGATCTAAGTATTTCATATCGATATACTCTACGGTATTTCCATTTGCTTCTAATATTTCTACTACCCGATTTAATTTTTCAATGATGATTGGAGATACAATATCACTTACAAAATATTTAGGAATCGCTATCTTCATGCCTTTTACTTCTTGGCCAATCAAGCGAGTGAAATCTTCTATTTCTTTATTAGCACTCGTGAGATCTTTTTGATCTCTTCCGACTAGTGTATTTAATAATAATGCATTTTCATATACATTTCTCGTCATTGGACCAATCTGATCTAGACTTGATCCAAAGGCAATTAACCCATATCTAGATACACGTCCATAAGTTGGTTTCATCCCAACAATTCCTGTATAACTCGCCGGTTGACGAATAGAACCACCCGTATCTGTTCCTAACGCAAGTGGGACTAATCCTCCCGCTACACAAGCCGCACTTCCTCCTGATGAGCCACCAGTAATTTTTGTATCATCGACTGGATTTTTAGGGGCACCAAAGTAACTTGTTCGACTCGTAGAACCCATAGCAAATTCATCCATATTGGTTTTCCCAATAATAATCATTTTTTGACTCTTTATCTTATCAATTACCGTAGCATCATAAATAGGAATATAATTTTCTAACATTTTAGAGGCACAGGTAGTTCGAATTCCTTTAGTGGAAATATTATCTTTTATCGCAATAGGAATTCCCCATAGCAAATTATCTTTTTCTACTTCTTGCTTAGAAAGCTCTTTGGCATACTCGATTGCTTCTACTTTATTTACCGTAATGAAGCTGTTAAGATTACTATTTTCTTCAATCTTTTCATAACACTCTTCAACTAAATCAAGAGGGGTTATCTCTTTATTCACTAATCGAGCGTGAATTTCTTTTATACTTAGCTCTAAATTATTCACCTATCATCACCGGAACCTCTACAAAATTACCAGTCACGGCTGGCACGTTCTTTTTTATTTCTTCAAAACTTACACTACTTGTTTCTTGATCACTTCTTAAAACTGAATCTTGTTCAACAGGAGTAACCAGTAACTCTTCGCTTTCTACTTCGATATCGTTAATTTTATCTACATCATCTAGAAGTTTCTTTAAATCTATTTGGTATTTTTCTAGTTCTTCATCTGTTACTTTTATTCGCGCTAGATGAGCAACATGTAATACTTCTTCTTTTGATAGTTTATTCATTTTGTCCTCCTTTAAAAAATATACATAGCGATTGGCTATGTATAATTATATCATGGAATTGTTAATTTGAGTATTTTTATATTTCTTGTTGTGTTTGTACTTTATTTATATTAGGTATTGTTATTAAGAATTTAATATTTTATCTAAGGATTAATCTCATTAGATTTAAGATAAATTTGGGCCTTGTTTGTTTTTCTTCCTATTTAAATATATATTTACTAGTTCTAGTGGAGATTCATGATTAGTACTTTGAATCATTTTAGAATCTAGTATCCCATTATCGATAAATAAGTCATAGTTAATGGAAACATCATAATCAGATATGGTTTTGGCAAATTCTTTTAATGATTCGACCTGTTTTTCGGTCAATTCATCCGGAAATAAAAAGGTTCCCATCTTTCCATATGCTTGTAAATTCTTTTCATCGTACTTGGTCATGTTCAGAAAAACAATAATTCCTAATTGAGTAAGAAAATAAGCGGCAACTTCTGGTTGATGTCTAACCGTCAACTGCTTGAAAATTGAATACTCTGGAAATCTTTTATTTGCGTATTCGGCTAGATTTACAATATGAAGAGAATCTTCGTCATATATACCATAATTTTCGATTAGTCCATCAGATAAACCTTTATTTTCAAATTGATTGCCATGAATAAAGGTGATTTTATAATGATTCATTATAGTTTTTCCTCCAACTCTTCTTCTGTCCAAATTGGTATACCTAAGCTTTGGGCTTTATCGTATTTACTTCCCGCATTTTCTCCTGCGATGACTGCACTTGTTTTCTTACTAACTGACGAAGAACATTTTCCCCCAAGAGATTCAATTGTTTCTTCTATTTCTTGACGTGTATACTTCTTTAAGGTTCCAGTTACCACGAAAGTTTTATTGTAGAAATTGTCATTGATCTCTACTTTAGGTCCAGTATAAGTCATATTTAATCCTAATTCTTTTAATTCTTGAATGACTTTTTGATTTTTTTCTTCTTCAAAAAAATCAGTAATACTTTTAGCAATGATTTCGCCAATATCTGGAATTGTATTTAATTCTTCTTGACTAGCTGCCATCAAATGGTCTAGTGTCTGATAGTGTGTAGCTAACAGTTTAGAAGTTTTTTCCCCAACGTTAGGTATTCCTAAGCCAAACAATAATCGCTCTAAGGAATTCTTTTTACTATTTTCAATTGCTTCTAATAAATTAGTAACCGATTTTTCCCCATATCCCTCTAATTCAGTTAGTTCGTCGTGATATCTAGCTAGTTTATAAATATCCGGAATTTTTTCTATATATTTTAAATTATAGAAATCTTCGATAATTCTTTCCCCTAAACCATCTATATTCATTGCTTTTCTAGAAACAAAATGACACAATTCTTCAATATGTCTAGCTGGACAAAGAGGATTAATACAATAGTAATCGACTTGTCCTTCTTTTTTATAAATAAACTCTCCACACATTGGGCAAGTTTTGATCATTTCAAAATCTTTTTCATTTCCTGTTCGCCGTTCTTTTTTTACTTCACCAATTTCAGGAATAACATCCCCTGCTTTGTGAATCGACACAATATCACCAATTTTTAAATCCTTAGCAATGACGTAATCTTCATTATGAAGAGTCGCCCGAGAGATTGTACTTCCAGCAACAATAACCGGTTCTAATACGGCGTTAGGCGTAATTTTTCCCGTTCTTCCTACTGTAAAAATAATATCTGTTAATTTCGTTAGTACTTCTTCAGCAGGAAATTTATATGCGGTTGCCCATTTTGGATGATGAGCAGTAAAACCTAATTGTTTTTGTTCTTCAATACTATTTACTTTGATTACTACTCCATCAATATCATAGGCAAGACTAGGACGTTCTTTTCCTTTGGCTACAATATAAGTTAAAATTCCTTCGACATCGGTTACCAACAAATTATTCGGATTGGTTTTAAATCCTAGTTCTTTCATGAAGCTTAGAGCTTCCCAATGCGTTTTAATCCCATAGTCTTCTGGATTAGGAAGATGATAAATCCAACAATCTAATTGTCTAGAAGCCGCTATTTTGGAATCTAATTGACGAATAGAACCTGCGGCAGCGTTACGGCAATTTTGAAGAAGAGGTTGACCATTCTTTTCCCGTTCTTTATTTATCTTCTTCAACGTTTCTTTACTCATATAAATTTCTCCGCGCACTTCGATATCGATTGGTTGTTTTATCGTTAACGGGATAGTCTTAATTGTTTTCGCATTCGCAGTAATGTCTTCCCCTACTGTTCCATCTCCACGAGTGGCGGCGGTGATTAATTTTCCTTTTTCATAGTGAAGAGAAACACTTAATCCGTCGATTTTTAATTCACAAACGTATTGGGGAGTAATATTTTCTTTTCTTATCCTTTGATCAAATTGACGAATTTCTTCTTCGTTAAAGACATTACCTAGTGACATCATAGGGATTGCATGTCTTACTTTTTGAAATTCATCTAATACTGTACCTCCTACTCGATGGGTGGGAGAATCTTCTCGTACATATTCAGGATATTTTTCTTCTAGAATAAATAGTTCTCTTAGTAATTTATCAAATTCTTGGTCTGAGATTGTCGGTTGATCTAATACATGATAATTATAATTTGCCTCATTTAGAATATCTACTAACTCATCTATTCTTGCTTTCATTTTATCTTCTTCCTTTTCTTATTATTGATTTTGAGTATCCTCTTGTTCTTCGCTTGGTACTAATACGCCATTTTCATTGATATCGATTGTTTTATTCCATTTACCTAATTCTTCATCGACAATTTTTTCTACTACTGCGTTATATGTGGATTCTGTCTCATAAGGACCATATACATCTTCATTTTTGGCATCGATAATATAAAATAGTACTGATACACCATCCTCTGTATTCTCTAAAGCCTTTAATCCAATGTAGTTATCGCTTGTTTGAAACTCGGCGATATATTTTTCTATTCCTATTGTTTTACCTTCTAGTTCAATTTCTAAATTTCCTTCTACTTCTTTACCAATTACCATCTCAGTATCATTAATTTTTTTTAATTCATATCCTTGCGGAAGATCTGTGTATGTCCAACCTGTTGAAAATAAACTACACCCGGATAAGAAGAACAATGTAGTGGTAAAAATTAGAAATAATACTAACTTCTTTCCCATAAGTTCTCTGGATATTCTCCTTCTTCAATCATTTTTCGTAATGCTTTGACAACTGGTTCTGTATCTTCTTTATACGTTACACCAATCCATTTTGCTGTTGTTGGTAACACTTCTACTGTAGCGTATCTATCTGAAATTGCGTTACTTAAAACATCAGGAATTAGAAATTCACAAGAAGTGAGATCCTCGGCATGGGTTTGGAAAAATTGATTCATTTGACGTTCGATATAAGGAAAAATTGACGGAGTAAATACAAGCATATTCATAGAAACCAAAGTGTTTTTATCCACAGAAAAACGGGGTTTACCACTTAATGGTTCAGCTTCTATCTTTCCATTTATTCTTTCTACTTTACTTTCGATTAATTCGGTTAAATGGTTATTTTTAGTTTTACAAATTCCTCTTTTTACTGATCCGTTTTCTGTTAATGTATTTTCTATATTATAGCCAACTAAAGCATATTGATTTTTTGAAGTAGAAGTTTTTTGTTTTAAAAATTCCGCTGCAGTTTTGAAAGCGTCATAGCCATAGAAGTCATCGGCATTGATTACGACAAAATTTTCCGTTATTTTATCCTTGGCACAGAGTATCGCATGAGCAGTTCCCCATGGTTTCTTTCGTTCTTGAGGAATCTTAACCCCTGCTGGGATTTCTGTTTGTTTTTGAAATGCATATTCTACAGGAATGATTCGTTCTATTCTTTTTCCTATCGTGTCTTTAAAATCCTGCAAGTTTTCTTCTTTAATGATAAATACTACTTTAGTAAATCCCGTTCTTATCGCATCATAAACAGAATAATCTGTCAAAAATTCTCCACTTGGTCCAAATGGTTCGATTTGTTTTAATCCTCCAAAACGGCTTCCCATTCCGGCAGCCATGATCAATAATGTCATATTTTCTTTTTCCATTTTATCTCCTTTTTCTTAAGTATTTATTTGGTTCATTCTTCGCATTAATCCTCTCTCGTAACATTTCTAAGCTATCTTCAAGATGTTCTCCTTTGCCAGATAAGATTATCGTATCCTTTTTTAAGTCATTATAAGGACCAATCGTTTCTCGTTGAATGATATCAGCATGAATTTTATTGTCTGTTAATTGGTAACTACAGCGCAAAAAAGTATCCTGAAAATTTAATAATGGTCTTACCGCATCAAGTAAGTCTTTAGGAAGCAGATAAATGCTTACTTCTTCTATTTTCTCGATTCGATAAGGGTGTATTTGCTTCAAATAACAAGCACTCAAATTGTCATTAAACTGTTTAGATACGAGTAATTGTTTTCCACTAGTTAATGCTACCTCAATATTCATTAGACTCATTTTTTCTCCCTACACTTTCTTAATACTTTTATGATTTTTCATCAGTTTCTTTATCCCATAAGGACTCTTAAAGGCAATACTAATTAGGGTATTGGTTACTTCGACAACCCTACCAGCCCCAAAGATATCGTGATAAGCAAAATCTCCAACTTGCCAGTTGACATCCTCTTGATGATAATTTTCTTCATGATTAGTTTTTATGTGGACTTCTTCTTTATCTAGTTGTGGTTTCTTTCCATCTGTCATGATTAAATCTTCTTCGATTTCCTGAATAAACCTACTTGGTGGATTGACTTGATCCCTACCAAATAATACTCTTTTTCTCGCATTTAATAGATATAATTTTTCTTTGGCCCTAGTAATCGCTACATAGGCTAGTCTTCTTTCTTCTTCGATTCCCCCACTATCCATTAGGGAATTAATATGCGGGAAAATACCTTCTTCTAACCCGATGACAAAAACATAGTCAAATTCTAATCCTTTCACAGAATGTACCGTCATAAGGCTCACTTTATTCTTTGGATCCTGATAATCATCTCGGTCACTGACTAAACTAATTTGATACAAAAAATCTTCTAGTGAAACTAAGCCATATTCATCTTCAAAACTTTTTGTAACGGTTTTAAACTCTTCCAAGTTTTCTAGACGGTTTTCTGCCTCGAGAGTCTTTTCATTTTCTAATTCTTTTTTCATTCCTGTTGTTTCTAAAACTAAGTCGATCAATTCTGTTAACGTGCTTTTTTCCGCTTCTTTTTTTAATTTCTCTATTAAATTTTTAAATTCTAATTCTTTACCAGAATCGATTGCTTCATACAAGCTAATATTTTCCTCATTTTTCTTTTCGGTTAGTCGTTCTAAAGTCCTTAATCCAATTCCTCTTTTTGGTACATTGATGATTCTCTCTAAAGAAACATCGTCTTTACTGTTAAAAATTAAACGCAAATAGGCAATTAAATCTTTAATTTCTTTACGATTATAGAAAGTCATTCCCCCTACGATTCGATATGGGATACTTTGTTTCATCAATTCTTCTTCGACTGTACGAGACTGAGCATTGGTTCGATAAAGGATTACTATCTCTTCTGGATTTGTTCCGTTAGCCAACAATTCTTTAATGTGATTGGCTACATACGAAGCTTCATCTTTTTCACTCTCGGCTCGATAATAAGTAATTTTATCGCCTTTTCCTTTGGTACTCCACAAATTTTTTTCTTTCCGCTCACGATTATGTTTAATTACTTGATTGGCAGCATCCAAAATATTAGAAGTCGAACGATAATTTTGTTCCAATTTGATCGTTGTAGCATCTTTGTAATCTTTTTCAAAATTTAAAATATTACGGTAGTTAGCCCCTCTAAACGAATAGATAGATTGTGACTCATCACCGACAACACAAATGTTTCGAAATTTAGCACTCAACATCTTGGTTAACATATACTGAGCTTCATTAGTATCTTGATATTCATCAATTAATATATATTGAAAGCGCTGTTGATATTTTTCTAAAATGTCTTTGTTTTCTCTAAATAATCTTATCGGCAAAATTAATAGATCATCAAAATCAACAGAGTTATTTTCTCGTAGCGTCTTTTCATATTCATAATAAACGGTCAATACTACTTTTTCGAAATCCGTTGATGCATGGTGTTCATACATAACTGGGGTCACCATTTCATTTTTACAACCACTAATTTTACTTTTAATAGCATTAGGGTGATACTCCTTTGGATCTAAGTTTAATCGTTTCAAAATCCGTTTAATTATACTTAATGAATCATCACTATCTAAAATACAAAAATTCTTTTCATAGCCTAAATAAACATAATTTTCTCGTAAAATCTTTAAACCAAACGAGTGAAAAGTAGATACTTGAACAATATTAGCCACTTCACCCACTAGTGTAGTTAACCTTGTTTTCATTTCTTTAGCAGCTTTATTCGTAAAAGTAATCGCTAAAATATGGTAAGGGTCTACTTCTTTTTCCTCGATTAAATAAGCAATTCTCGTTGTTAATACCCGAGTTTTTCCACTTCCAGCGCCAGCTAAAATAAGTAATGGTCCTTCTGTTTTTAATACGGCTTCTTTCTGATTTTCGTTTAAGTTATCTATATTGATCATGTTCTTATCTCCTTAAAGTTATTATACTATAAGAAGTATTTTTTAGAAAGTAAATGCCCCCTTTTTTCTTTTAATTTAAGCAATTATTCTTCTTGTAACAACAGATAAAACATTAAGTATTTTATATTTTCCTTGCTTTTTAATTTTATTTTTCTCTTTCTCACTTCTGTTACTATATAAACATAGTTTGGCGGAGTAGAAATCAGTAAGCTATCGATACTCACATCAAAATAATCGGCAATACTTTTTAAGGTAGCTACACCAGGATTGTGGCCCTTAAAAATATATAATAATGTCGTATAGTGTAAATTACACACCTTAGCTAATTGTGGATAACTAGTAATTCCTTGTTCTAACATCAATTGATCAATATATTTTCGATTTACCATACTACATACTTCCCTTCTTCTCAAATTCTAATCATCAGAAGGAAAAGTGTAAATATTTTTTGGAAAAATTACAAAATTTTCTATTCTTCTTTTCGAAATCCCTTTTGATATAATTTTTGTTTTATACGCCACTCCAATTCTTTACCTTGGTATTTTTTACTTAATTTTTGAAGTAGTTTTTGATATTCTTCTTGGTATAAATTTGTATCATCTACTTCTAGCCTAGAAAGCTCAGATTGATATATGGAAGCATGGTAGCCTAATCTTTCTAAATCCATCTTTAGTTTTTGTTTTAACCTAGTACTACTTTTTCGTTTATTTATCCGTAATTGTTTCTGGATATAATTTTGTACTTTCTCTTGTTCTAATTCTTCACTAAAACAAGTTAAAGCACGTTCTATTTCTTCATCACTGATTTCATTTTTTCTTAATTCATCCGCTATTTTTAAAGGACCATCCATAGAAAGGACCATTCTATCATGAACAAAAGCATCGGCATAAATACTTTCTTGTAAATAGCCTTGACGACTTAATATTTCTAACACTTGTTCTATTTTTTTTGCATCCATTTGCTTTTGTTTTAAGTAAGTAGCGATTTCTTTTTTGCTTCTCATTTTGATTTTCAAATAATTTAAAGCTACTGTATATAATTGATAGATTTCATTTTCTTGTTGGATTTGTTCTAATTGCTTGGCATCTACTTCTTTACTTCTTAATAATTCATATTTTAATATTAAATCTTCATGGGCAAGAATCTCTTCGCCATTTTCTAAAACAAACTTAACCATGCCGTCTTTTAGTTTTTTAAAATGAACGATTTTCATTCTACCACCCCTACTGATTAATATTATACCACGCAAAAAGGTTAATCTCTTAACCTTTCTTGACAATAATTAAATTTTCTGCTATCTCTTCTAATGCCCTTCCCAAATTCTTTTTAGATTTGTATTTATACTCTGGCATTTGATAATGACCGGTAGCGGCCATTTGTTTACTTCTTTTACTGATAATATGAACTAATAGATATTTGGAACCGATTGTATTTAGTATTTTATCAATAGATGGATAGATCACTGTATCACCTTCCCTATACGATTATCATAAGATTATTTTCAATAGAATACAAGTGATTTACATAAATTATACAAAAATTGACACTAAGAAAAGAAGAAAAATGGTTTACATCACAAAATTGAATTTATTTTTTCACTTTCTAGCCACGATTCGTGTTAATTGATTATAGGCAAAAGAAAAAAGTCTTTCGACTTTTATCTGAAATTACAACAAGAGCCACATTGTACTTCGCTACATACGTTTTCTTCACAGCATGAGTAAGATGGCTGGTAAGTATGTTTGAAAACATGATGATTAATTACTCTAGTGCGCATTGGACAAACGTGTGGAACTTGATGGACAAATGTACGATTAACTACTCTTTCTTGCATTGGTTCGATGATTGGTCTCCCGATACCACCCATCATCGTATTATTGGCCATATTCATCGAAGGTGCCATTTGATTATTATTGATATCGATATCTAAGTCAACTGCCATATTGTCTGCATTAAATTCATTGTTGATCGTATTTTGTCTATCATAACAACAATTTCTAAACATTATTTTTTCCTCCTATCTAGTTTATCATATTCAGATGGAGAAAACGTTACTAATTTCTTCGCCCATATTTTCTTTTATTTTTTAGAAAGGTAGCTTCATATTGCCATTTGTCATTTGTTTCATCATTTTTTTCATTTGTTCAAATTGAGTTAGTAATTTATTTACTTCTTGAACAGATAATCCACATCCCTTCGCAATTCGTGTCTTGCGACTGGCTTTAATGATTTCTGGCTTTTTTCTTTCTAAGGGTGTCATCGATAAAATAATCGCTTCTACATGAGCCATCTGTTTAGGATCAATATTGATATTATTTAATCCCATTTTTTTCGCACCAGGTAGTAGTTTAATTAGATTTTCTAATGGACCTAATTTTTTGATTTGTTTCATCTGTTTTAAGAAGTCTTCTAAATCGAATTTACCGGACTGCATTTTCTTAGCGGCTGACAGTGCTTCTTCCTCATCGATTTCTTCAGTAGCTTTCTCTACTAAGGAAATGATATCTCCCATACCGAGAATACGACCGGCCATTCGTTCGGGATCAAATTTATCTAGACCATCCATCTTTTCACTGACACCGATAAACTTGATTGGTACGTTGGTTAGATGTCTAACGGATAACGCTACACCACCTCTAGTATCTCCATCTAATTTAGTTAATACTACTCCAGTTAATGGTAAATTCTCGTTAAATCCTTCGATAACATTGATGGCGTCTTGTCCCATCATGGAATCAATCACTAATAAAATCTCTTGAGGATGAATTGCTTCATTTAACTCTTTTAATTCATCCATTAATTCTTCATCGATATGAAGACGTCCAGCTGTATCGATTAATACATAATCAAAATGATTTTCTTTGGCATAATCAAGGGCATGTTTCGCAATTTCTACTGGGTCTTTCTTTCCTTCTTCGTATACCTCAATATTTAATTCTTTACCAATTTGTTTTAACTGATCAATTGCCGCAGGTCGATATACATCTCCAGCTACTAATAGAGGCTTTTTGGCGTGTTTTTTTCGTAAAAAACTAGCTAACTTACCAATCGTGGTTGTCTTACCACTACCTTGTAACCCAACTAACATTAAAATTGCGGGATTCCCTTTTACATTTAACTCTTCGACATTACCACCTAGTAATTCGGTAAGTTCATCTTTGACAATTTTTACAAACAAGTCGCCTGGTTTAATACTTTTCTTTACTTCTTCCCCTAGGGCTTTCTCTTTTACGTTATTGGTGAATTCTTTAACTACTTTATAGTTTACATCAGCTTCTAGTAAAGCGAGTCGAATTTCTCTCATCATATCACTGATATTATCTTCAGTGATTTTTCCATATCCTTTTATTTTATGAAGAGCGTTTTGCAATCTATCTCCTAATGTTTCAAACATTTTATCTCCTCCTTATTTCGCATTTATATTATAACGTAATTTTTTCTAAATGACTAGATATTTCCACTTGATTAGAAAAAGCGTTACGCTTGAGGTAACACTTTTATCTATTTGTCCAACGAGTAACTACATCACAACTACTACTTTGTGGCATTGGGTTCGGCATATCTAATTGGATAATTAACGGAATCTTAAACGCTGAACCGAAACCTAAACAATTTCCTACTTGAAGTGACTTCTGTTTTTCGATGGTATCTTCAGTAATATTAGGAATCATTTTCGTAATATATTCAATATCACGTGGGTGACTCATTTTAAAGATTAAGAAATTAGAACATTGTGAAATTACCGTTTCGCTAATATCGACTGGTCGCTGCGAAATCAAAGAAATAATAATTCCGTATTTTCTTCCTTCTTTCGCAATTCGATCAAAAATATTATAACCAAATAGGAATTCGTCTTGATCTTTTTTTACATAACGGTGAGCTTCTTCTAGTAAAATATTAAATGGCATACTACCACGTTCTATTTTCTTAGAGAACTCCATTAGTAACCGAGCAAAAATTTTAACAATCGATTTAGCAAAGGCATCGTCTACATCTTCTAAGTTGATATTTACAATTTGAAATTTTTTATTATCTTGAACAATTAAACTTCCTAGGAATTGATCAAGTCTAACAAATTCTTTATAATCAAAGAATTTAGCATTACTACCAATGACTAAATCATGTAGTTTTACTTTTAACGTAATCGCATCAGCATAAACATTTTCATTTCTTAACCACCCTTCACTGATTAACGTAAAGTTAAGCGCTTTTTCTAAGTCAGGTAGTGTAAAATAATGTTGTTTATCTGGCTCAAATTTATTTAATTCTGGATCGATAAATTTGTTTACATATTCGGTTAATAGTACCCGTTCTGAAAATTGATCTGTCGAATCAATCAAGAAGCATTCATGTAGTTTTCTTGTATAACCGATTCCTTGAACAACTGCATTTAGGTTGAATTCGTTAGTTGAACAAGTATTGAAAATCGAAAAGATTTCGTCTCTTTTACTCGCTGATCCTTGATTAGAATACATAATTGTCATAATGGCACTCGCAATTAAATGATTTTTATAGCGAATAGCCAAGGCATCAGATTGCGAGAAAATACGCACTAATTTCATCATTTTTTCGATAATAGAAATTTGAGTATGTGTTGTTGCGGATAAAAGAAGGGCGATATCTTCTATATTTAATAACCATAATGGAATTTTAAGAATTTCCCCGTGATGAACACTATTCACATTGGTCGTTAGAAAACGATAATGATAATTAGGATTAATTTGGTTCAAATTTTCAAAGGCAGTATAGTATTCACCAGATGAATCAAAAATCAAAAAATTAGAGCGATATGGAACGAAATTAGGATTGGTAAAAATATTTTGAATCACACGAGCGACACCACAACTTTTACCACTACCGGTATTACCAAAAATGCACATATGATTACTGAATAATTCATTCATATCGGCATAAATCTTTTTACCAGCATAGAAAGGACTAACACCTAATTCTAAGGCACCTATTTTTTCTTCTCCGACAATTAAAGTGAATTCATTGACTTCAAGTGCTCTAATTCTCGCATTTAAACTAGGCTTTCTAAGCACACCACCAATAAATTTTCCATTTTTAATTTCCCCTAATAGTCTTACTTTTACTGCGCCATCTTGTAAATCTTTTACCTCCGCTAGTATCGATTTTTCTGGATCTTCTAATACTAATGGCATATTCATAATATCTGTTTCTACTTTAACATTATCTAGTAGTTTAATATGTGCATCTTGTTCACCAATAAAAATAATCTTATCAAACATAAATTACCCCTTTTCTTTCTATATCCACTCTTCTATTTTTTTTCGTGTTTCTTGATCTAAGCCTTGAATTAACTCTTTTATTTTCAAGGATTTTTCATATAATTTTAATTTTTCTTCGTAGAATAATAATTTTTCTTCAACGATTTTTATTTGACCATGAACGGCATTTCTACTTACTTGATTATTTTCCGCAATTTCACTAAGAGACAAGTCAGCAAAATAGTAATCTTCAAAATATCTTTGCTGCTTGTCAGTAAATAAACTACCGTAATAATCATATAGGTTATTTAAATAAATCTTTTTATCCATAAGCGCTCCTACATCATATCTTTAAATAAGCCATATATATATTGTTCAATATCGAATGGCTGAAGATCTTCTTTGGTTTCTCCTAAACCGATATATTTTACTGGGATGTTGACTTCTTCTTTAATCGCTAATACAATTCCCCCTTTAGCTGTACCATCCAATTTGGTAAGAACTATACCGGTAATTTTCGTAATTTCTTGAAAACTTTTGGCTTGACTGATTCCGTTTTGACCGGTAGTCGCATCGATAATTAAAAGGGTTTCATGAGGTGCGCCTGGTATTGCATTTTGAATCACACGATTAATTTTTTCTAATTCTTTCATTAAATTTACTTTATTTTGTAATCGTCCAGCCGTATCGATCATCACAACATCATAATTTTCTTGTTTGGCTTTTTCTAATCCGTCATAGACAACCGATGCAGGATCAGCACCTTCTTCTTTTCCAACAAAGGAAACTCCTACTTTTTCACTCCATTCTTCTAGTTGTTTGGTTGCGCCAGCTCGAAAGGTATCTCCAGCAACTAATAATACTTTTTTCCCTTCTTCTTTTAATTTCCAAGCAAGTTTTCCAATCGTTGTGGTCTTACCAACACCATTTACCCCAATAAATAGTAATACCGTAGGGCCGTCTGGATTATAGTTAATCTTGTTCGTCAAAATATTATCGTCTACATAAATAATGAATAACTCATCGACAATAATTTCTTTTAATGCTTCTGGATCTTCTATTCTTTCTTTTTGTACTCGACTTCTTAAACGATCCATAAATTCCATAACAGTATTTACTCCAATATCAGCCATGATAAGAATTTCTTCTAATTCTTCGAAATACTCTTCATTTACACGACGGTACTTAGAAGTTAAATTCATTAAATTAGAAACAAAACCCTTCCTGCTTTTGGTTAATCCTTTTTCATATACTTTATTGACCTTTTTGGTTGGTTCTGTACTTGGTACTTGTTCTTTATTACTTTCTAGTTCTTTTTTCTTTTCTTCTTTCGAAGATACTTCTTGTTTTTTCTGTTCTATTGATGTTTCTTCCTGTTTTATTTCTGTTACGGAATGATTTTCTTCTTCAATAGTTTGTTCTTCTTTTTTAGTTTCTATCTTTTCCTGTTCTTGAGGTTTACTCTCCCCTTTAAACATACTTTTAATTTTACTAAATAGTCCCATATTTCCTCCTGTTGATGATGATTTTTCTTACTTCATTATAACAAACTTTATTTTATTTTACTATAGTTATACCAATTATCTTTTCCTTAAAAATATTTCTTTTCGTAATTTTACTACTATTATCCGATTTCCACTTCAATACAAATCGGATAATGGTCGCTATAGTGTTCTAGTTCTGGATCCTTAATTGCTTCAAGTTTACTGATTTTCCAAGTATTCGGAATAAATATGTGGTCAATTGCGACATCTTCTTTCGATTTAGCAAAAGTTTTTTGATTATATTCTACTCTTTTTAACCCCATTTGATTTAATAGCGCGATAAAACGAGTAAAAATAGGATCCCCTTTATCGGTATTAAAGTCACCAGTTAAAATAATTGGCTTCTTTTGTTTTCTTAGTATTTTTTCTACTTTTTTTAATTGACTGTTCTTAATACTTTCAATATGACAATCTAAGTGGGTATTGATAACTACAATTTCTTCCTCTCCTATTTTTAGATTAGATAGCGTAATAATTCTAGGGGTTAACGAACGATATTTAAATATTCCATTATAGATTTCTTTAATACTTCTTGGTAACCAAGGTAGAGAATAAGTTTTGGTATCGACAACTGGAAAATGAGTAATAATCGCATTGGATTCGTTATATTTTTTTAAGGTTTTTATTTTCTTTACCAATCTACCTTTTCCATAGCGATAATCTCCTAATATATGATAATTAGAGAAATTGTCTCTTATTACTTGCATCGTACTTTCAATTAACTCTTGCGTACATAAAATATCTATTCTGTAATCGATTAGTAATTTATGATAATTTTTTTTAATCATTTCCGTAGTCAAATCTGGAATTAAATTATCATTTCTAACATTAAAAGTACATACTTTTATTCTATGTCCCATTTTCCATCTTCTCCTCTTACTTACTATATATGCCGGTTAATTTATTTTGCTTCTTTATGAATGGCGTGGTTATCTAGTTTTCTAGTTATATTATAGCACATAAACTGATTATTTTTTGGTTTTATGTTTAGGAACTTACTGTTTTATTTTCCTAGATCTATTTAATAGCACTTAATTAAATTTTTCATATAATACATTAGTAAAGGAGGAAATATGAGAAAATTTTTATATGTTTTACTTATTTTTATTATAGTCCTTGCGATTGCTAGTTTGTTCTTTTTGGACTTGAATAAGAATGAGGAAAAAAATTCTTCTTTGGAGAAAATCACGGTTGCAGAAGTTGCGCATACGATTTTCTATGCTCCACAATACGCAGCAATCAGTCAAGGTTTTTTTGAAGAAGAAGGCTTAGAAATTGAACTATTGTTGACACCTGGTGCAGATAAAGTATCGGCTGCAGTTTTATCTGGGGATGTTCAAATCGGTTTTTCTGGTAGTGAAGCATGTATTTAGGTCATGGTCGGTTAAGGGAAAATTTATCGATAATCCATTAGAAACTTGACAAAATTGCCTCCTGATGGAAATTCCCATTTTTCCTTATATTTCATTATGGATTGATCATAATCTACCAAGATATTTACTCCTGTTTTTAACATTATTTCTAATCTTATCAAATGGCGATTATTATTTATTTTGGAAACATAAACATGATCTACCAATAAATCTATATAACTAGATAAATGATATTTAAAATCTAGTTCTTTATCTAGTTGACTAATTAACTGTTTATTTTTTTCTCTTTCTACGGGTAATTTAGATTCTAAACCTCGTAGTTCTATGTTGAGATGATAAAGTTTCTGATTCAAGGCTTCATTTTTCTCTTTAAATTCCTCATTGGTTATACAGTTACTGCTTACTAGTTCAAATAGTTTTTCTTTTTGAGTTTCTAAATTTATCCGGCTCTTAGCTATATTAGATTTTTTCTGAGTAAGTTCCTCATCTATATTGTATTTTTTTATTCTATTAATGAGTCGTTCTTTTATTTTTTCTTTGTTTGGGAAAAATTTACTGATTATGTACTGGAACAAGATATCAAGATTAGTTTCTTTTAGTAGTGGGCTACTACAGTACTTAAGTCCTCTTTTATATAATCGACATGACCAATAACGATAGTCATTCTGGCGATTCGATTTTCTACCTGATCTGGTATAAGCAATTTTATGTTCTTTACAGATTAATTTTCCGCTGTAAGCATAATTATCTTTTGTATTTATTCTTTCTTTACTATGATAATTATTTTGTTTTTTAGCTAGTTCATTATTTACTCTATCCCATAATTCTTCAGAGACAATAGGAGGAATTTTTTTATTGTCTTTATAGACTATCCATTTATCTTTAGTAATCTGTTTAGTTATTCCAGATTTATAATCTAAGACGGTTGTTTTATTGCCACAATAGTAACCTTTATATTTAGGATTCATCAAGATTCTTCTAATTGTCGTTGTATCAAAAGGCTTTCCTTTACGATTAAGATAGCTCATTTTTTCTAATTGAATTGATGTTTTCTTTAAGCTAGAATAACTATCGTATAAAGTAAACATCTTTTTCACAATAGTAGCTTCTTTTTCCACTATTTTTAATCTGCCTTTATTTTTTATATATCCATAGATATTATTGCTTCCTAACACTACACCTCTTTTTATCGATTGTTTTAATCCGAACTTCACATTTTCTGATAATTTTCTCAAATCGTCTTGAGCGATGCTTGCCATTAAAGTTAGACGAAATTCTGAGTCTGGTAAAAAGGTATTAATATTGTCATTTAAAAAATAAACACCAACACTGTATTTTAATAATTCTTCTGTATAGTGAATACTATCTAAAGTATTTCTCGCAAATCGGGGAACGCTTTTCGTTAAAATTAAATCGAATTGATCTTTTTGCGCATCTTCGATCATTTTTAGAAAAGCTTCTCTTTTATTTACACTTTTTCCACTAATTCCTTCGTCAATATAGCCATCTTCGAAGAGCCAATTAGGATTAGATTGAATTAAATGGGAAAAATAGTCTACTTGATTGACTACTGATGTTGCTTGTTCATCACTATCACTTGAAACTCTTGCGTAAAAAGTAACCCGTAAATTTAAATCATAGATTGATTTTCCGGTTGATATTTGTTTTCTTATTTCTTCTATTAATGAATATTTTTTCTCTTTATTCATCATTGAAATTCTCTTTTCTATTGAGAAACAGTCTTATATTTAGTGGTGATATAAATGATAGAGATTCTGATTTTAATTTTTTTTCAAAATGTTGTTTTATTTCTAATATTTCTTGATCAATTTCTTCTTTTAACTTTTCATAAGTAGAAAAGGAAAGGAGATTATATTCATATAGTTGTTTGGATAAGTGTTTCTCAAAAAGTAAATTTAAATGGTTATCTGATAAAATCAAATTTTTAAAATCTATCGTGTTTTCCATTTTTTCACCTCATAAAATTTTATGAGATTATGGCACTTTTATGTTTTTCGATAGAATTTCAATGAAAAAGGGTAAGAAAAAAATAGGATAATATCTAGTTTACTCTAATTGATATTTAACCTATTTTTCTTACAATTATCATATATCTGATAGCTATTTTTAGATTTATTTTTCTAGTTTTTGATGTCTCGTTTAATATAAACGATATTGGTGAGGATATATAGGATCATGCTAATTATTAACGAACTTATGATTCCTATTTCTAGATTGTATGAAACATTTTTTAATGAATCAACATAAATTTCAGCATTACTTAGGATATAACCGCAATCTAAATACCAGAATGGTGTATATACTATATTGGAGAAACTATTGGTTATCATCATAATCCAAAGGAAGAAAGATATCACAGATAAAGAAGAGATTATTCCTACCGTTAAAGAAGTATTTAATGTTACTGCGGATAGGAAAAACAAAATGCTTAGGAAGCAGATGATTGGGATACTAACTAAAAAGATATCTTTTAAAATATAGAGATAGTAATTTACTTCTTTAACTTGGCCACCTACATAGACTAATTTTGGATCTAGTAAATCGTTAAATCCATATTGAATACCGGCAAGTAAACTAATGATTACAAGACCTAATAGCCATATGAGATAAGTATCTAATAGTAAATAGATAAATTTACTTAGTAATATTTTCCATCTTTGAACTGGTGTCGTGATAATGTTTTTTATCGTTCCTTTACTATGTTCGCGACTGACAATCCCACCATTCGTAATCGCTACAATAATCATTACTACAACAGATAAGTGAAATACTTGATTTACTTTTATTTTGGTATTCATATATCTAATGTTTTCTGTTACGCCATCTAATAGATTGTAAGAAATATCATGTTCAATTTCATGTTCTGTACTGTATAATAAGATTTCTCTATTTTTTATCGCATCATTTTTTAATTTTGTATTATAGGTCACATATTCTTGATAAGAAGCATAATCACTAGATGGAGCTTGATTGTACTCTTCTTCATCCATAATTTCTATTTTAGTATTTTCTTCTAAGCGTTGATATTGTAAGTAATTTAGCCCTAAAAAATCCGTATTCGTTTCTACTTTCTTGTCTAATAAAATTTGAACAAATTCGTCTTTTTCTATTTTTCTATGATCTACTTGATACTGTAAATATAAATAGTATTTATTTTCTTCTAGTAACTGTTGATAATCTGTTATTGTTTGTAGATTATTTTTATATAGTTCCTCTAGTTTGGTCAAATTTTTACCATTATTGGTATCATCTGATAAAATATTTTGACATATTTTTATTCCATATATACTAGAATTTTCATCTTTGTAATCACAAAATTCTAAAACTTCTTCATATCTTTGTTCATTTACTATTTTTTCGATTAAGAAATTTTCTGATAAAATCGGTAATACTTGTTCATCGATGAAAGCAAACTTCCAATCATTCCGATGATTTATTTCTTTGTTTAGCAGTATATTCATATAGTCAATATAGTTTCTGCTAAAAAACATTTCATATTCATCGTCTAACGTTTTTTCTTCTTTTTTTTCTAAATTATTAAGGGCATTTTCGAAAGACTCGATACTTGTATGTAAACCAGAATCATCATAAGTTACTTTTTCTGTCAAAAGGTTATCCGTATAACGAATGAGAAAAGGTGAGGCAATGATTAACACTATGGTGATGATTAACCACCTTTTTATATTGTAATTTTTGATAAACTCACTTTTGACTAGGTTAATTATTTTCATGTTCTTCACCATTTTCAAAGCTTTCGGTTTCAGAAAAATATTCTTCTTCTAAACTGATGTTTTTATATTTTACTTCTTCTATTCCGAACTCTTTTACTAACCTTCCTTGATCAATAATCACTACTCGATCACAAATATTTTCTACCTCTGATAAAATATGACTACTAATTAATATACTCATATTTTGTTCTTGACTAATCGTCTTTAACATTTGCCTTAATTCTCTTATTCCTTTTGGGTCTAAACCATTTGTCGGTTCATCTAAAATTAATAATTTAGGTTTTTTTATCAAGGCATTGGCTATCGCTAGACGTTGTTTCATTCCTAACGAATATTTCTTTACTTTATCATTGATTCGTGTTTTTAATCCTACAAATTCAATGATTTCCTCAACATATTTTTGATCATGAAGATCATTTAATAATTCTGTTATTTTTAAATTTTTTCGTCCAGTAAGTTGATCATACATATCTGGTTTTTCAATAATAGAACCCACTTTAGATAGTGCTTGTTCTAATTGTTTTTTCGTATCATAACCACAGATTTTCACACTACCTTTATCGTAGTAGTAAAGACGAAGAATTGTTTTTATCAATGTAGTTTTCCCCGCTCCATTCGGACCAATTAAACCGATAATATCTCCTTCATAAATGGTTAAGTTAATATTATCTAGAATTTTTCTCTTACCAAAAGATTTCGATAAATTGGCAACTTCTAATACTTTACTATGATGATTAACATCTATTTCTTTTTTTTTAAAATTTCTTTCGCCACTTAAAAGTTCTTGTACTGTTACGTGAAATATTTTAGATAACTCTGTTAAATAAGATATATCTGGTGCGTTAATTCCACGTTCCCATTTAGATATTGAAGTATCTAATATTCCTAGCTTATCCGCAAGTTCTTTTTGAGTGAGCTTATATTCTTTTCTAAGTTTACTAATAAATAATCCCATTTTTTCTTGGTTCATAATAAACACCTCAAGTTCATCTTAACAATTTATGAATAAAAAGTATATAGCTTATTCCGCTAGTTATCATTTACTTTATTTTTCAGGGAAAATCAACATGAGTAATACAAAAATAATTGAAATTCAATTAGGGGATAATCAAAATCTTTCTTTTCCTTTTGAATATGCTAATAGATATAATTTAGATATAATAATTATTTTATTATTATCCTTTAGGAGACAGCTAGCTATGTTTATAATGCCGGCGAAAAAGATTATTTGAAAACATTTGCACAATTAACCCAGAAAGATGGTTCTTTCTTAGTCTCAAGAGAAAAATATGAAGACTTTACTCTTGATGACTTACGTGGAAAAAGTGTGATTGGTGGTAGAAAAGGTGGTATGCCTGAAATGACATTTGAATGGGCACTTCGGCAAAATGGAATCGATCCAGTTAATGATTTAGATATCGATACAAGTGTTGCCTTTGCGGCAATGTCTGGCGCTTTTATGGGTGGGCAAGGAGATTTTGTAACCTTATTTGAACCTAACGCTACTCAAATTGAAAATCAAGGCTTTGGTTATGTAGTAGCATCCATCGGTGAACTTGGCGGAGTTGTTCCATACACTTCTTATAGTGCTAGAATCAGTTATATCGAAGAAAATCCGGAGATTATTGAGAAATTTACAAGAGCGATCCAAAAGGGATTAGATTATGTACATGATCACAGCGATGAAGAAGTTGCTAACGCGATTATTGAATTCTTCCCTGATACCTCTATGAATGATTTAGTGGAAGTTATTGCTCGATATCGCAGTATCGATGCATGGCCTACTACAACAGATTTCAAGGAAGATTCATTCTATCATTTACAAGATATCATGAAAGCAGCAGGAGAGCTGGATAATACTGTAAAATATGAAGATTTAATTTATACTAAGGATTAGTATGAAAAAAATTCTTACGATTGATAAAGTTAAAAAAATCTACCATGATACCAGTACCAATGGGGAAATTGTCGCTATCGATAATGTTTCCCTTGATATTTATGATAAAGAACTTGTCGCAATCGTTGGACCTTCTGGATGTGGAAAAACTAGTTTACTTTCTATCCTATCTAATCTGGAAGAAAAATCAGCAGGAGAAATTACCTTTCATAAAGAGAAGATCCGTATGGGATACATGTTACAAAAAGACGCCTTATTTCCTTGGCGAACGATCTTAGATAATTGTTTAATCGGATTAGAAATCAGTCACACGCTAAATGAAAAAACGAAACAACACGTTATTGATTTGCTAAATACTTATGGATTAGGAGAATTTATTTATAAATATCCTGATTCTTTATCCGGGGGAATGAGACAGCGCGTTGGATGAATATAGTAAAGACACAAATAATTGCTTGGTAAATGTCTTGTAACCCAGTAAAATCAAGGAAAAGAGGTAAATTATGCTATTAGAAAGTAACACGAAAAAGGTCATAGAATTACTACATCAATTTGATATGTTGAGTAATATTGATAAAGTAAGATTAGCACTTTACTTAACTGAAAACAAAAACTTCAACATAAATTTTAATATGAGAGATATTATTATTTTATTAAAACAAATACTAACAATTTTAGATTATAAGAATTCTAAAAAAATAATAAACTTTAGTATTTATAAACATCTATTACTTTTTTCAGCCAAATATTTAGAATTATCAGAAATAGAAAAGAAACAATTTTCTATCGAAATATTATTCAATATCTATAACACAGATTTCAAAAACAAGAAGGTAAATAAAATGATAAAAGAAAGATTATTAATATTTGATTATAGTTATTGTTTATTAAATTAATAAAAATCCTAGTGGACATTATATTGTTTACTAGGACTTTTTTATTTGCTCATTTTCTCCTTTAAATAGGGTATAAAAAAAAGACCAACTATTTAAAGTTGATCTCATCGATAAATTGTAATTTTAGTGAATAGTAACTTAATTTTCTTTTTTATTAAACATATGGCGTACTTTATCTATTCGATTATTTGGTCTACGTGATTGAATAACTGGTTCACAAGTAGCAATTTGATAATCTT
>DVKF01000042.1 GCA_018716115.1 Candidatus Alloscybalousia intestinigallinarum | reverse complement strand
ATTGGAGATGGAAAACTCATCAAAATACCATCCGTATTTCACGAATTTTTTCAAATTTTATCTTTTTTATAAAATTGGCAATCAAAAAGCAGTATATTTAAAATAAATATACCACTTTGTCAACAGTCTGAAAGAGGAACAATCCTCTTTTTAATTACTCTAAATTCCTAAAATCGTATAAGTACGGAAGAGATAGAACTTCAGACATAGCTTTCTTAGTAAAAGATACTAGAATATTATAAGGTAAAGGTTTGTATCTATGATGTTTATTTTCATAACAATATTTTCTTATATCTAGTAAAGTATTATCATTATAGTTGTATAATAATTCTAAATTATCCAATATTAACACCGATATTTCTTCAAATGTCTTTTGTAGTGCAATATGCATTATGTCTAAATTTATTTATAAATTAAACATCAAAAGAAGTACACGTTATTAAGGGTGTACTTCTTCTTTTATTTATCACGCAACTTGGCATTACATTTCTTCTCTGTTTCAGCAATAATCTTTTCAAATAAAGCCATTACTTCTTCATCACTTAATGTACGATTTTGATCTTGGAAAGTCAAATTAAAGGCGATAGAACGTTCGTCATTACCAATATTTTCTCCTTCGTAAACATCAAAAATACTGATATTGGTTAATAACTTTCCACCAGCTTTACGAATTACTGTAACTAGTTCTTCTGCTTGTTGATCTTTCTTAATCACAAATGCAACATCTTTATTTACTGCCGGATATTTAGAAAATTCTTTATATTGCATCGCTTTTACACGGAAATTAAACAATTTATCCAAATTGATTTCCATTACATAAATATCTTCTTTAACTAAAGACGGATGAACCTTGCCAATCACACCAATTTCTGTATTATTCACTACAATAGTAGCACTTTGTCCTGGATGTAATTCTTTAATTTTAGCATTTTTAATCAAAGAATAACGGTTCTTATATCCTAAACTTTCTAATACTTCTTCTAAAATTCCTTTAAGAATATAAAAATCTACTTTTTCAGGATGAAGACCCAAATAATATTCTCCAGTCATTAATATGGCCAATTTACTTTCTTCGGTATATTCACCATTAACTTTAGCAAATCCTTTTCCAATTTCAAATATACTGATATCTTTCTGACCTCTAGCTTTATTATACTGATAAACATCCATAAGAGAAGGTAATAAACTATATCGTAAAGTTGTTCTTTCTTCACTCATTGGATCTAATACTTTAATAATATCAAAGACATCATTCGTAAATAACTTAGCGTTTGCTTCGGGAATTAAAGCATAACTTAATGTCTCGTTTAACCCAAGATCAGCTAACTTATTACGAATATAACGTTTCTTTCGATCAACATTTCCACTTACCACCGGTAAAATCATTTTCTTTCCTTGGATTTTATCAATTCCATAAATTCTACCTACTTCTTCGATTAAATCTTCAGGAATATAAATGTCCGTACGTCTAGTTGGTACAGTAACAACAAAAGTACCCTCCTTCTCTACTTTAACCGTAAAGAAAAGTCTTTCCAAAATAGAAACTACTTCATCTTGGGTTAATTCAATTCCTAATACACGATTAATCTTATCAAGCGTGATGGTAATTTCCCGATCATTCATATCCATATGGTTATATTCTACTAACCCACCAACAATCTCAGCATCAGCATACTTTTCTAATAAATGACAACTTCTTTCCATCGCCATAAACGTACGCTTCGGATCAAGTCCTTTTTCAAAACGGCTACTTGCTTCACTTCGTAAAACTTTCTTTGCTGTCTTACGGATTGTGCTTGCATGAAAAATAGCAGATTCAATAATAATATTTTTCGTATCTTCTTCAATTTCCGTTGTAAGTCCACCCATAACACCGGCTAGCCCTACGGCTTCTTGATCAGTTGCGATTACAATATCTTGATCAGATAAAATACGTTTTTGATGATCAAGAGTAGTTAATTCTTCCCCATTTTCTGCCATACGAACAATAAGCTTTTCGCCTAAACGATCGGCATCATAATAATGAAGAGGTTGCCCAGTCTCCAACATAACATAGTTAGAAATATCGACAATATTATTAATTGGTCTAATTCCTGATGCGATTAAACGGTTCTTAATAAAAGTAGGACTCTCTTTAATGGTTACATTTTTTACTTTTTTAGCCAGAAATAATGGACAATTCTCTGTCCTAATATCTAAACGAAATTGCTTATTTACATCCTCTTTATTTTCTTGATAAGATAAATCGATATCTTTAACCTTTTTCCCATATAAAGCTCCAATTTCATAAGCCATACCTAAAATACTAAGTAAATCCCCACGATTAGAAGTAAGTTCAAAATCGATTACTTCATCATCTAATTCCAAGAAATGAACAGGATCTCCTCCTACTGGAGCATCTTGTGGCAATTCATGAATCCCCTCAATATCTTTAGCACTTAAAAACTTATGTTCTAAACCAAGTTCAGCCATCGAACAAATCATTCCATTAGACTCTTGTCCACGAATCGTACTCTTCTTAATCACACCACCAGGCAATTTTGCCCCATTCAAGGCAACAATTACTTTTAAGCCTTTTCTAACATTAGGTGCGCCACAAACGATTTGTAGTACTTCTTTTCCAATATTTACTTGACAGACATGTAAGTGATCACTGTCTGGATGATCAATACAATCGACTACTTCTCCAATAATCAAATTAGAAACTGGTAACAACGGACTACAAGAATCATATTCATTACCAATAGAAGTCATATCTTCAGCTAAGGTTTTAGTATCTACATCAATATCTACATAATCGCTTACAAAGTTTCTACTTAACTTCATTTTCCTCATCCTTTCTATCGAATTGTTCTAAAAATCTAACATCGTTCGTATATAAATAACGAATATCTGGAATCGCATATCTAAACATAGCCAAGCGATCTAGGCCAGTACCAAATGCAAATCCTGTCCATTTTTCAGGATCATAACCTCCCATACGAAGAACATTAGGATGAACCATACCAGCGCCTAGTAATTCAATCCAACCAGTCTGTTTACATAAAGAACATCCTTTTCCGCCACATTTAAAACAAGTAACATCTACTTCAACACTAGGTTCTGTAAATGGGAAAAAGCTTGGTCGAAAACGAACCTTAGTATTTTCTCCTAACATTTTCTTAGCAAACATCTCTAATGTGCCTTTTAAATCGGCAAGAGAAATATCTTTATCGACGACTAATCCTTCGACTTGACCAAATTGATGAGAGTGAGTTGCATCATCATCACGACGGTATACTTTACCAGGACAAATCATCCGAATTGGTGTTTTTTCCTTATTCTCTTGCATCGTTCTTGCTTGAACACTAGAAGTCTGAGTCCGAAGTAAATACTCTTCATCAATATAGAAGGTATCTTGACTATCTCTAGCAGGATGACCAAGTGGAACATTTAAACGTTGAAAGCAATTCTCATCCGTTTCTAGTTCTGGACCATCTACTACATCATATCCCATCGATACAAAGAAGTCTTCGACATCCTCAATAATTCGTTGAAAAGGATGACGAGATCCACGTTTTATCTTGCGACTAGGTAATGAGATATCGATTTCTTCTTCTTTCAAACGCCTTTCTAATTCCTTATTTTGAAGCTCCTGTTGTTTTTGGGCAACCATTTCTGTTACTTCATTTTTCAATAAATTTACTAGCTGCCCCAACTCTTTTTTCTCTTCGATAGAAAGCTCTTTCATATTGGCAGTAAGTTCTGTAACTAACCCTTTTTTACCCAAATATTTTGCTTTAATTTCTATTAGTTCTTGTTGTTTTTCTACACTCACTAATTCTTTTTTCAATTCTTCTTTTATATTTTTGATTTTCTCATTTGTTTCCATTTTCTTCCTCCTCGTAAATATGAATGAATATAAGGAATAACCTTATCCTTACAACTTCCTCTTACTAATACATGTCTACCGCCTTTAACGGTAGTAAAATAAGCATTCTTACTACCAATATTCTCTTTCACATACTGCATCACCGTATAAGGAACCACCTCATCAGCATCTCCTTGTAAAACTAAACAGTCTTGTTGAATTTGTGTGACGGTATTTTTATATTTAGAGACTAACTTTCTAAACTCTAATAAAGTTGGCAACGGAGCTTTAAAGGCTTTAAATAAGAGATGACGGTATCCCGCATCTTTATTTAGTAATCCAAAATTGGTAAAATCTTTCCGATACTGTTCCTTACTAAAGTAATCGTAAGCGGGAGCCAGTAAAACTACCTTTTTAATTTCTTTGTATTTAGTCGCTAAATACCCGGCTAACAAGCCACCCATACTATGACCAATTACATAAATTTTCTTATAACCATGAGTAAGTAAAAACTCTACTTGCTCTTCTACTGCTTTAATCCAATCAGTATACTTCACTTTCATCATAATATGTTTCTCATGAGCTGGCAGTGTCCAAGCATAGACATCATAGCGCCAATCAGTCTCTAGTTCATTCACCAAAAATTCATTATCCGATAAGCCTGCTGTAAATCCATGAATCACTAAAACTGCTTTTTTAAACCACTTCATATTTTTCCTCCAAAAAAAGCGATCATTCATCCCTAAGGGCGAATGACCGCGGTACCACCTTAATTATAGTAAAACTATATCTCTTCTTCTTAACGCGAAGTAACGCTTAGCTTTTACTAAGGACTCCTAGGACGAATTCATAAGTCTTTATTCCTTGTTTCCACCACCCACAAGGTCTCTAGTAATAAAGATACTTATTACTACTTCCTAATCACTGTCAAACTCAATATGAGTAGATTATAACGCAATTTATAGAAAGTGTAAAGTTTTTTTAACGAGTTTTGCCTTCGCTAACAGATTGTTCATTAACATCAGTATTATCAAGCATTTGATTCATCTCTGTAATTTTCTGATTGATTTTATCTAAAAACTGTTGACGTTCATCCGCAACATAAACTTGTTCCTGCTCCTGAGTAATTGCACCGTGTTCTTGTGCTGCCTTTTCTTCTGCGGCACGAACTTTTTCTAATGCTTCTTCCTCAGACATTCCCATATCTGTCAAAGTAGATATGGTCTCTTTTCGAGGATTACTTTGAGACAAATTCATTACCCCATAACCAATACTACCAGCTAGAATTAAAGAAGCAATCATGATTCTTAAATTTCTTTTGTTCTTTTTTTGCTGTTTTTGAATTTCTGTAGATTCTACAAATTCAACTATTCTACCATTTTTTTCTTCCATGTCAATTCCTCCTACTCAACTTCTTTTTCCGCACGCTTTTTAAAAAACTCTGCTAACTTTTTGAGTAACTCATTATCTTTCACTATAGTTACTGAATCATCTTTCTCTTCAAAAATAGAAAAGGTATCCGTTAAATTTCCTTCTTGATCTAATTTAGAAACATACAAATAACTAACATGATCATAATAGCCTTGATCCATTACCATATATTTACTACCATCATCTAAGGTCATAATTTTATCAATTTTATCTATCATAGTTCCACTCCTTTTTATTCTTTATCCCTAAACCGTCATTAACTCTTCTTCTTTTTCTTTTGTCTTTTCTTCTACCAACTTATTATACTTGTTTACTAGTTCTTGAACATCATTCATTAACGCTTTCTGTTCATCTTCAGAAATTTCTTCTTTCTCAATATCTTCATTGGCATCATGACGAATATTACGAATCGCAATCTTTGCTTCTTCACCCATCGCTTTTACTTGTTTAACCAATTCTTTACGTCTTTCTTCGGTTAATGCTGGAATAATAATACGAATCGTCTCTCCATCATTATTTGGCGTATACCCTAAATTAGATTCAAAAATTGCCTTTTCGATTGCTCCTAAACAACTACGATCAAATGGTTTAATCAACAATTGTCTAGCTTCAGGCACTGAAATTGTAGCTAATTGTTTTAATGGCGTTGGCGTTCCATAGTACTCAACATGTACTCCGTCCAAACTACTGGGATTAGCTCGCCCCGCTCTAACGGTCGTAAACCGCTTTTCTAAGTTTTCAATTGCTTTTTGAAATTTTTCTTCTGCTTCTAATATAACTAAATTATCCATATTTACTTTTCTCTCCTTAATCATTATTATAAGCTACATTTTAAAAATTGAAAATATCTTCTTCTAAAAATCACGAAAAAATACGAGAAATTTCTCGTATTTTGACAACTTATTTGGAAGACTATCCTTTAATTTGATTCATTACTTCTTCAGCAAAGTTTTCTTGTTTCTTTTCGATTCCTTCTCCTACTTCATAACGAACCATTTTTAAAATAGTACCACCATTCGCTTTAACGTATTTACCAACACTTTCTTTATTCTCGGCTTTGATAAAGATTTGATCTTCTAAGCAGATTTCTGAATAATACTTATTCACTTTACCAACTAAAATATTATCAATCTTATCAGCAGGTTTTCCTTCGTTAAGTAACTCTTCTCTCATGATTTGTTTTTCATGTTCTAATACATCAGCTGGTACTTCGCTAGCATTTAGATAAGTTGGATTCATTGCAGCAACATGCATAGCTACATCTTTAGCTACTTGACTATTTGCGCCTTCAAGTAAAACTAAAGCACCAATTCTTCCACCCATATGAGAGTAAGCGCCAAATACTTGGCTATCACTCTTAGTAAGTTTTTCAAATCTTCTAAAACTGATCTTTTCGCCAATCTTAGCAATGATACTAGCTACCATCTCTTGAACTGTTTCACCATCTACAGATAAAGCAAGTGCTTCGTCCATAGTCGTTACATCATGAGTTAAAATAATATTCGTTAATTTATCAACAAAAGCTTGAAATTCTGGATTCTTAGCCACGAAATCAGTTTCAGAATTAACTTCTAAAATAACTGCCTTATTTCCATCTACTACAATACTTGTTGTACCCTCAGCAGCAATTCTAGACGATTTCTTTTCTGCTTTAGCAATTCCATTTTCTCTTAACCATTCGCTAGCTTTTGCCATGTCGCCGTTTGATGCCTGTAAAGCTTTTTTACAATCCATCATTCCAGCACCAGTTTTTTCTCTTAATTCTTTTACATCGCTTGCGCTAAACATATAATATATCCTCCTCGTAAATTATTTTTCTAAAGCAGCAACTAATTCTGCTTTTTTCATTGAAGTGTATCCTTCAATACCCTTATCCTTAGCAATTTCTTTTAATTCAGCTACTGTCTTTTTACTATAATCTACTTCTTCAGCTGCCTCTTCAACAACTGTTTCTTCTACTTTCTTTTCTTCTTTTACTGGAGTTTCTTCTTTATTATCTTTATTTTCTTTCTTTTCTTTTTTGTTTGCTTTATTCTTATCCTCGTCTGTTAAGTAATCGATCATTTCACAACCATTTACCTCAGCGATAGCATTAGCTAAAGCACCAATCATTACTTTAACACTTCTTACTGCATCATCATTACCAGGAATTGGATAATCTGTCATATCTGGATCACAATTTGTATCTACTACACCAAATACAGGAATACCTAAAATTCTAGCTTCCTTAATTGCGATTTCTTCCTTCTTAGGATCAACGATAATTAATGCATCTGGTAACTTTTTCATATCGCGAATACCACGTAAGTTTTTATTTAACTTTTCGTATTCTTTTTTGATTTGGATAACTTCTTTTTTAGGTAATACTTCAAAAACACCGTCTTTTTCCATCTTTTCGATATCTTCTAAACGTTTTACACGACTACGAATCGTTTTGAAGTTAGTTAATGTACCACCTAACCATCTTTCATTAACAAAGTACATATTTGTTCTTACTGCGTTTTCTTCAGCGGCTTCTTGAGCTTGTTTCTTTGTACCTACAAATAATACTTTGCCACCATTTTCTACAATTTCCTTTAGCGCTTTATAAGCTTCTTCAATCTTCTTTACTGTCTTTTGTAAATCGATAATATAAATATCATCACGTGTCGTAAAGATATATTCTTTCATCTTCGGATTCCATCTTCTCTTTTGATGTCCAAAGTGAACTCCTGCCTCTAATAAATAATTCATTGAAACTACTGTCATAATTTTTCATCCTTTCGTTTTTCTTCTATTAATTTCTAAAATTTATCACCAAAATTGGCACTAGATAAATCAATTCATTAATATGTTTATTTTTCTAAAGCAGCAACTAATTCTGCTTTTTTCATTGAAGTGTATCCTTCAATACCCTTATTTTTAGCGATTTCTTTTAATTCAGCTACTGTCATCTTACTGTAATCTTGTTTTTCTTCTTTCGTTGAAGCTGAAGCTTTTTCTTTCTTTTCTGACTTTTTCTCTTTTGCTTCTTCTTTTACGATAGTAACTTCTTCTTTTACCATCTCATTTTTTGTGATTTTACCAGCTTTGCCTTCTAAAGCAACATTAACTAATTCTGTAAATGCTTTAGGATCATTAATTGCAATTTCAGCTAACATCTTTCTATTGATTTCGACACCAGCTTTAGTAAGCCCTTCGATAAATCTTGAATAACTGATATTATTCATGCGACAAGCTGCATTGATACGAGTAATCCAAAGTTTTCTGAAATCTCTTTTCTTTTGTTTACGATCTCTAAATGCATATTGTCCTGAATGCATCAATTGTTCTTTTGCGGTCTTATATAATCTATGTTTACTACCAAAATAACCTTTAGCTTGTTTTAATACTTTTTTATGACGAGCTTTTGTAACTGCTCCATTTTTTACTCTTGCCATACTTTTTCCTCCTTATTGTCTACTAGATTATGTTCTTTAATCTTTTCTTATCCCCAGTACTCAATTGAGCACTCTTTCTTACTTTTCTATTATATGCTGCTGATTTACTTCCTGTATTATGTCTACTACCTGGGTGTCCCATAGTAATTGTTCCACTTTTTCTAATATTAAGTACTTTCTTTGTTCCTTTATGTGTTTTTAATTTTCCCATACATGTCCTCCTATTTTTCTTTTTTCGGTGCCAATAACATCGTCATGCTTCTACCATCTAATTTGGCAGGTTGATCGATAATCGAAACATCTTCAAGTTTAGCTGCAAATTTTTGTAGTACTTCTTTACCAAGTTCAGTATGTGCTAGTTGTCTACCCTTAAAACGAATAGATAATTTGATTTTATCCCCTTTTTCAAGATATTTTCTAACGTTTCTAAGCTTAGTTTCAAAGTCCCCAACATCGATTACCGGAGATAATCTAAACTCCTTTAATTGCGCGCTGTTGGCTTTTTGTCTCTTGCTTGCTTCTTTTTCTTTTTTCTGTTTCTCATAACGATACTTGTTATAATCCATCACTTTACAAACTGGTGGATTACTATTTGCATTCATCAAAACTAAATCAAGGCCAGCATAACTAGCTAATGTTAAAGCGTCTTTTAAAGGTTTAACACCAACTTGTTCACCATTCGGACCGATTACTAATACGTTCGATGCCTTAATTTGTTCATTGATGGGCAAACCGTTCTTGTTACTTGCGATATAAAACACCTCCAATAATTTAAAAAGGTAGATACGAAGTATCCACCCAAAAGCTACGAAAAAATTACAAAAATTGTACTTTTCTTCTCGGCCTTTTACCTACTTGCTTATTCGCTAGTCAGGTGGATTAAATAATCGCTTTCCTTTTTAATTCTCTACTATCTTACTAATTTTTAAGCATTTTGTCAATCAAAAATTGAAAAAAGTAATGAGTTTATCAAGAAATCTCACAAATTAAAGAAATAAATCTCCTTTAAACATCAATTCCATAGTAAGCATCGATTAAAATTTTCTTTAACTCACTAACTAAAGGCAACCTAGGATTAGAAGTTGTACACTGATCTTCAAAGGCGTTATTTGCTAAAACATCTAACTTATTCATATAAGTTTCTTCATCGATTCCATATTCTTGAAAAGATTTAGGAATACCTAGTTTCTCATTCAAATAATTAACCGTATCGATAAGAGCATCTACTCCTGATTCTACATCTGAGATAGATAGACCAATCTTTTTCGCAAAATTAGCGTATTTTTGATCCGCTATATAATACTCGTACTTTGGAAAAGATACGAACTTTGTTGGCTTACTAGCATTATAACGAATAACATAAGGAAGCAAAATTGCATTACACCTACCGTGAGAAATATGAAATTCCCCACCTAATTTATGAGCTAAAGAATGATTGATTCCCAAAAAAGCATTAGTAAAAGCCATACCAGCTATACAACTAGCGTTATGAACTTTCTCTCTAGCTTCTTTATCACTACCATCTTCATAGGAACGAATTAAATATTGATAAATCAGTTCACCAGCTTTTTCAGCAAGTCCATCTGTATAATCACTTGCCATATTAGAAACATAAGCTTCAATCGCATGAGTGAATACATCCATTCCCGTATCGGCAGTTAATACTTTCGGTAAAGTTAAAACAAAATCTGGATCAATGATAGCAACATCAGGAGTAAGTTCATAATCCGCAAAGGGATATTTCACGTTATTGTTTTTATCGGTAATAACAGCAAAAGAAGTAACTTCGCTTCCTGTTCCAGAAGTGGTAGGAATGGCGACAAACTTTGCTTTTAAACCTAATTTTGGATATTTATAAGTTCGCTTTCGAATATCTAAAAACTTTAACTTCAAGCCCTCTTTATCGACATCAGGATGTTCATAAAATAACCACATTCCCTTAGCTGCATCGATAACACTTCCACCACCAAGGGCAATAATCACATCCGGAGTAAAGTGCCCCATTGCTTTCACTCCACGATCAATCGTATCGAAAGAAGGATCTGGTTCTACCTCACTAAAAATTTCAAAATGGATATGATTAGCATGTTTTTCTAATTGATAAATCACTTTATCAACATATCCCAATTTTAACATAGATGAATCAGTGACAATAAAGGCGTTGGTTATACCTGACATCTTAGATAAATATTTAATTGACCCTGATTCAAAATAAATCTTAGGAGGAACTTTAAACCACTGCATATTCACTTGACGTTTAGCCACTCTTTTCAAGTTAATTAAATTGACACTAGAAACATTATCGGTAGTACTATTTCCGCCAAAAGTTCCACACCCTAAAGTTAACGACGGCATATTTGTATTATAAATATCGCCAATTGCCCCATGCGTTGACGGAGAATTGACAATAATTCTCCCCACTTTCACCACCGTTGAAAAATGATCAATTGTCTCCTGATTTTCGGTATGAATAACGGCGGAATGACCTAATCCACCAAACTCAATCAACTTTTCACTTAACGATATTCCTTCATCTTCTCCTGAAACAAGATAATAGGTTAATATCGGGCTAAGTTTTTCTTTGGAAAAAGGAAACTCTTTTCCTATACCATGTTCCCTAACTACAATAATCTTAGTGTCTAACGGAATTAAAAAACCAGCCTTTTCTGCGATATCACAAGGATCTTTACCAACAATTTCTGAATTTAAATCGTATTCATCCCCGATAAGAGTAAACATATAACGACTAAGTAACTCTTTCTCTTTATCATTGACAAAATAACATCCTGCATCTTTCATTAATTCTTCAAATTCTTGATGAATTTCTTCGTCGACGATCACTGCCTGTTCACTAGCACAAATCATCCCATTATCAAATGATTTAGACATGACTAAATCATTGACACTCGTTTTTAACTTGGCATCTTTATGAATATAACAAGGAACATTACCTGGACCTACCCCTAAAGCCGGCTTCCCGCAAGAATAAGCACTCTTTACCATGCCCTTTCCACCAGTTGCTAGAATCAAATCTACATCAGGATGATTCATAAGCATTTTCGTTGCCTCAATAGAAGGTTTATCGATCCATAAAATACAATCCTTAGGCGCTCCCGCTTTAACCGCTGCTTCTAATAAAATTTTAGCCGTTGCGACACTACACTCTTGAGCTGAAGGATGAAATCCAAAAATAATCACATTTCTAGTCTTAGCTGCAATCAAAGATTTAAAACAAGTAGTAGAAGTTGGATTAGTGACTGGCGTAATCCCCGCAATAATCCCAATTGGCTCGGCAATTTCCGCATAACCTTCTTCTTCGTTATCCTGAATAATTCCCACCGTTTTACTATCTTTTATACTGTGATAAATATATTCTGAAGCAAAAATATTCTTTGTCATCTTATCTTCATAAATACCGCGTTTCGTTTCATCAACCGCTAACTTAGCAAGCATCATATGATTCTCAAGGACAGCCATTGCCATTTGTTTGACAATTCTATCTACATCTTCCTGTGCCAACTTACTGTATTCTTGACGAGCAACTTTTGCTCTTTCGATTAATTCTTCAATCATAATCTTTGTTTCATTTCCCATAGTTTAAACCCCTATTCTAAAAACATTATAACACGCATAATACAAATTAGTAAATTGATGAAGTTGCAAACCATTGATTTATTAGTATAATATTTTTTACCTATTTTTAAAAATAGGTAAAAAATATACGATTGAGTTTAGGCAGATTATAACAAAGGTTTTTATATCCATAAGCATGACGGCCTAGCTCTTTTCTTTTTATTTTCCTAGTTTTAGAATGTGAGGATTATTGAATCTTATATAACAAGCGTGATGAGGAGTAGATGGTACAAAGAGTTCAATCGAAAAGGATGTTGATTATGCACAATTGTTTAGCTATTGATGTAGCTAAAGGAAAAAGTATGGTTACTTTAGTTAGTTCTAGTGGTGAAGTTCTAATTGATCCATACGAAGTTAATCATTCTATTAATGATTTTACTAATTTACTTAATAGAATTAATCAATTTAAATTAGATAATATTTCTGTAATAATGGAATCAACTGGTATTTATCATAGACCTATTGAAAGATTTTTTTTAGATAATAAATTTAAAGTATTTGTTATTAATCCTATCTATGGAAAAATGAAAAAAAGAAATCTTAGAAAAACTAAAACTGATAAAGAAGATTGTTTTAATTTAGTTAATTTGTTTCTAACTAATACATTTAAAGAATATTCTAAACCTGATCAATTATATTTAAATTTAAATGCTTTATCTAGACAATATTTTGCTTTAGATGAATTATGCGTGAATCTTAAAAACAGATACAGAAATTTAGTTTATTTATGTTTTCCTGAATATGAAGAATTGTTTAAAGGAAATACAATTTATTCTAGTATTGCTTTAGAGTTTATTGAGAAATATCCTCATGCTGATATTATTTCTAAGGCTAGAATTGATAAATTACAAAATCTCTTTAAAAAGCAAGGCTTTAGTTATTGGAAATCTAAGCCTATTAAAATTAAAGAAGTTGCTTCTAATTCTTATCCATCAGTTGATATGAACGATGAAATAGTTTCCAATTTATCTCAAATTTCAAGACTCGTTAATGAATATCAGAAAGCGATTGACTATAAAGCAATCTGGTAAATCAGTTAATGTACATGGTCCTATTTCTAAATCAGGAAATAAATATATGAAAAAAAAATTCTTTATATTATAGTTTCTAATATTATTACCATAGTTGGTAAAACTAAACAAGAAAATGATATAGAAATTTATTACAGAAAAAAACGTAATGAAGGTAAACATCATTACGCAGCTATTACTGCTTGCACAACTAAATTACTCCGAAAAATTTTAGCTTTGTGTAAGCAAGTAGATAAGTAGTTATCACCACATAACTACTACTTGATTATATACCAAATAAACACATTATTTATAAATTTTTAAAAATTTATAAATTTCGTGTCTTTTTGTAGTGTCTATAATATCATAAAAATTGATAGTTGACAAATCTTAGAATGTCATACTTTTTATACACACAAAGTTTTTTCACTACGAATATATAATTTATTTAATAATACTCACATTAAAAGAGAACCCAATAAACTGAGTTCCCTTTCTCGATTTATATATATACTTAACAATTATTTCATAGATTTAACTGTTTCTTCAGGCATAACTACTTCTTCTTCACCAAGATTAGAAATATAATCTTCTAAACCATCATAAATAACAGCATCGCCACCCATAGTTTGTTCTTCATAAATCTGTTGAGCAGTCTCTTCTACTACCGCGTCAATTGCTTGATCAACGGTACTGCTTGCTGAAGTTTCAGGTGTTGATTGCGTAGCTTCACTGGAAGGAGCTTCTACAACTGAATTAGATCCTGCGCCATTTAAAATATTCTTAACCGCATCGTCAACTTGAGTCTCGCCACCATATGTTCCATCCGGATTTTGAGTCATCCCATCAGTAGTGTCATCTGGTACAACTGGTGCGAAATCACCTGGATTGTTTGTAATACCCTCATTAGAATTAGTATTACCACTACCGCCAGTATTACCACTACCACTATTATTATTGTTATTATTGTTACTATTTTCTTTATTGTTTAAATCATCTGGTGATGGTGGAATAACACTTTGTCCTGAATCCCCGCTAGGAACAGTATTTCCTTTATTTGGATCTTCACTATTTCCTTGGTTAATAATATCTTCAATCGTTTGTCCGTTTGAATTTCCTTTATCAGTACCAATATTATCAATATCGATATTATCTTCTTTCAAATCTTCATCTATCTGAATATCTCCACCAATGGTATCCTTTCCTTGCTCTCTATCCTTTTCTAATTGTTGACATTGAGCAGCATGACTCAACGCATTAGCCTTAGCCGATGCATAAGTTTCTCGTGTTCTTGCATCAGATGAATAAGCCCAGCTACTATCATATGGATAATCAGGACTAGTTGCTTTTTTATATTGACTCCATTCACCTTCTACATATTTGCCAGCATAGTGATTATAAACTGCAGCATAAATAAAATTGTAAGCAATTTGCTCTTGTTGATTAAGAGCTTCATGTTTCTGTTTTACTGCTTCAGTATCTCTTTCTGCTCCGACAGCAGCAGCAGCTTTTTCTTCGGCTTCAATTCGCATTTGTTCAGATACCTCTGGAGAAACACCCATCGCTTGTAATGCAGCTTCTGCTTCTTGTGGATTTGTTGTTTCTACTTTTTTTCCACCAGTCGAACTTGAGCTGCTTCCACTACTTGATGAATAACCCTTAGAACTTCCTTTAACAGCAGCTTGCTTTAAGAACATTTCTTCAATCACTTCGTCAAAAGTATCGGCATAAGCAGGATATTTATTTAAATCTTTTAATTTTTGATCAAGCATTGCTTCAATCAAATCACGATCATATGTATACTCTGTAAGTTCATCAATAGAATTATAACCTTTTCCATCGTTAAGATTATTTTCCATTTGATTAATAATCTGATTAATTTCTTCTTCTGAATACTTATTGTCTGCTTGTAAAGTTAATTTCATCGTTTGAATGGCCGTATCTACAGCAGCGTTAGTTTCCGTTAATTCAAGACGATAACTATCGCCATCTCTTAATTTCTTTTCTTGTTCGCCACAAGATATATCTGCGATACTTCTTTGTACACCATCTGTTTTAACATAGTATTTACTGCTACTATATCCAAGTTCCCCAAGATATGACTCCTGATTGAAGTTCTCCCAACCAGTTACAAATTGACACATCATCTGTTCACCAAATAATGAAGTTTTTACATTAATTGGTTCACTAGAACCGATTTTATAAATAGCCTCTGTATCGTGATAACGATTAAGTTGAGAAATAATCGTATCCGCTGGTAAAATCGTTCTTAATAAATATGAAGTAGATGCAGCTTCTGCTTTAGTCTCTTTTCCTTCAACATCACTGTTAAAGTAATCGTAGAACATTTGCTTTTCTGCTTGCATTAATGATTCTTTTTCATCATCATTAGTAGCATTCATGACTTGTTGATGATGTTGTTCAAATGCTTGAATTACCTCTTTATCATGAGCATCATTAAATAAAGCATCGATACCAGTTGGTGTTCCACTAATTGTATAATAAGTAATCAACTTTTCAATTGCATGATTACTCTCTTCCATAATTTCATCAGCATTGATATTCATACCATTACAGATAGTAATGATCTCTTCATCGGTATACTCATTAAATCTAAGCATTAAACTTGCGCCTTCTTTGGCGGTTAAACCAAAAATAGCACTTTGTCCAGCATTGTTGGTTCTAGCCATCCATGAAGCGGAATTATTAAAATTCGTTAACCAATTACCAAGAGTTGTATAGAATTGTTTTTGAGTACTATCAATCGCATTCTCCACATAATAATCCCATGTTTGTCCTTCCATATCTGGCTTCGTAAGAGAATTTTCATCTTCTGTTGTAGTCTGAGGTTGATTGCCATTAGCTAATGCATTATGTAAGGCAAAGCCACCTGCCGCAAGAGCACCTGCAGTTGCTACTGCTCCTGCGGCTATCGCTGCTTTTTTACCAAGCGATAAAGGCTTCTTTTCATTCTCTTCTTCGTAATCATCTTCATAATTCTGATAATTTGATTCAAGATCTCTAATTAATTTTTGTTCTTCTTTATTTTTAGATCCTAAACGTAATTGTCTAAAATATCTAGAATCTTGCCAATTGACGCCGGTTTGATCGCACCAATTGACAATAAAATTATTGAAATCTTCAGTTTCCTGCGTTCTAACATCAATGTCAGAATCAGCCATGAAATAATCTACGCTACCATCTTTGAGAAAAACGAACATCTCGTTTAAACAGTTGTCTTCTGTAGTGCCTGGTACCAAGTTTTTATCATTAGTAACGGCATACACTCTTTGAATTTGTGATCGATAAGTCTCATTATCTATATCACTAAAACGTCTAATTTCCATAATGTTTCACCCCTTAATTTTTCTCTCGATACTCACCAGTATAAACATAACCTTGTCCCAACAAACTAGTATCGTTATAACGACTCCATACATAGCTATAAGATGCTTGTCTTACATCCGTACAAGTTTTCTCACGATAGAAATGGATATCACCATATAAAGGTTTCTCAGGTTCTTTTAGTATCGTCTTTGTTTCTGTAATTGTTCTGGTAATGTAAGTCGGTATTGATCTAGTTTCTACTTTAGTACAAGTAGCACTAATCGAAGGTTCACCACTTTGAACACTACCACCTCTTACTTGTTGTCTATAAATTACATATGGATGATTTGTACAATCACTACCACAGACATCAAAGTCAACACCTTGGAAAATCCAACGTGAAGTAGCAGTATCAGCAGGCGGATTATAGCCACGATAATAATTATCAGTATAAGTCCAATCGCCAGTAATTTGATATAAAGTGCCACCACTTACTACATAATTATACTCAGTACATACTTTGTAATCATGAGTACCAACTTGATATTGTTCATCATGTGTAACGATTACCTTTTGATATACTGGAGAAACCGTTCCAACTTGAACACGTTTAACCCCTAAATCCTCAACTACTTTATAAATCGTATTTTCTGTCTTTAAAGTTTCCCCGTTTTTCAACATCTGTGTTGACCAACTTGACCAATTAGCACAATAAGCTGGTGTATATTTCTTATAACGATACTCCCATTCTTTATCTGGTTGATCTGTTGGTGGAGGTGTAGGAGTCGTTGTCGGCGTAGTAGTTGGCGTTGGTGATGGCGATGTTGTACATTCTTTTACCCAAGTTGCTTGATCTACTTCGTTACCATCCTTACCATAATACTTACCGTCTTTAACTTCACAAGCTTTAGGTTCATCTGGCGGTGTTGTCGGCGGTGTAGTTGTCGGCGTTGATGTTGGGCAAGTTGGACATGGTGTACATGTAGGACAAGTCGTTGGTGTAGGAATAGTTGTCGGCGTTGGCGTAGATGTTGGTGTTGTTGTAGGTGCTGGTGAAGTAGGTGTAGCTGTTGGTCTAATAATATCACCAGGTTTAACCGGCTCATCTTCCGCCTTCTCACATACATATGATGTACAATAAGCATAACATCCGATGTGAACTAAGATATAATCTTCTTCTTCTCCACATTTCAAGTTCACTTTCAATAAATATTCAGTCTCTTGTTTTTCGATTGTTACATAAGATTTTGTAACATCACAGGAATTACCATCTTTATCTACAAATGGAACTAATAATTTTAGATCCAACATTTGTTGTAAAGTAAGTGTTTTGGTATCCCCTACATCTTGTGGTAATCTTTCTTCTGTATAATAGAGAATAGCTGCATCTTTCATCTCTTGAATATTCGCATTAAAAATCTGACTCTTTAATGGATTTAATGCTTCGATATAGCTATCCATATTTGGCCAAGGTACTAGCCAGATTAGTAATAATACAAAGATGATAATTAAAATTAATCTCATCAAGAATTGTTTAAGTAAGTTTCCTTTTCTTTCTTCAGTATACATATAAATCTCCCCCTCTTTGGTTTTATGCGTCGTATTATAGCACAAACCTAAAGAAATGTCAAATATTTTGCTTGATAGAAACGATCGTACTACCAACGTTAAAAAAATCTAAATAAAAACTCTCTACTAATTTATTTTTCCGTAACTCTTCATGCACTGTTTTTCTTAATGCTCCTGTCCCTATCCCATGAATAATCACTACTCTTTCCGTTTTCATTTTATAATGATCGCGAATAAATTCATTGACTAGTATTCTAGTAATTTCTCGATCCATCCCGTGTAAATCTAAGGAAGGTAAATGACTATATAACAAGCTCTTCGCCTATTTCTAACACTTTACTTAATTCTGGCATGGAATTTTTACCCCCTAGACACATAACAGATAACGCCCCTGCAATATTAGCTAATCGAATACTGTTATATAGATCGTAACCATTTCCAATGAAATAAGTAAATGCCCCATGATAGATATCTCCTGCTGCGGTTGAATCTATTGGTTTTTCTATTTTCAAAGAAGGAATTAATTCATATTTTCCATCTATCTCAGCAAAAGAGCCATCTTTTCCAAGTGTAATAATTAAAGTGTTTTGATAATCTTCTTTAATCTTTTTGTATACTCGAATTAACGAAGCTTCATCACTGACATTAATTTTTTCTTTAGTATATTCTTCCGCAAAATCCTTTGAACAAACAAGGTACTTAACATACTTACAAAGTTCTACAATATTAGGTTTTAAATTACCCGCGTCGATTACACTAATACTATCTGGATTTTCTAACAATACTTTTTTAGATGCTTCTAATTCTTCCCCATCAACTAAAATAACATCCGGCTTAACACCATAATCCAGATTAGTAACTCCAGTTTTTTTATCTCTACTGACAATGATTGTCCGACTACCATTTCCAGAATTAGCTAAAATATAACTTGTCGTTGTCCGAAAAGCATCCGTCGTTTCTAGATAATCAATATTGGTTTTAATTTTTTGAAATTCTTCCTTTATTCTTTCCCCATATAAATCATTTCCAACTGCGCCGACAAAATAAGTTTTCATTCCCCACTTAGAAAGTAAATAAGCCGCGTTGGCAGCAGCGCCACCACCACACTCTACCCCATGGGCAATTCTTACTTTAGTATTTTCAATCGGATAGGATTCAACAGGTAAAGTTATGTCATAAGCAGCATGTCCTATGCACATATATATTTGCATATACTAATCACCTAATAGTATTATAACAAAAAAAGAATTATCTTGAAAGATAATTCTTGAAATTTTATCCGTTTTTACATCTAGAAATACCAACTAGATAACCAACGTATAGTTTCGATATATTTTTCTGAGGTAATCATACCAGAAATAACTGGATAAAAGTAAGTAAATAGTAGGATAACTACCCCAACATAGAATAAGTATACACTATTATTTCTAATCTTTTCAGTAATAAATTTAATTAAAGCAACAATCGCTAGCATGATAAATGGTAACGTTGGAAAATAGTGATACATAAACATAATTCTACCGATAAAGACATATGGTAACCAAGTAGCTAAAATAAATACTAAGATAAACCAATCTTCACGTTTTCTTCTAAGTAGTGCCATGATAAGAACAAATATACTAGCAATAATACCAAACCACCAAATCGCTGGATTACCAATACCAACAATCGTTCCTTTCATACCTCCACCAAAGTAACCAACATAATACCAAACTGGTTTAATCATAGCTGGCCAAGTATACCATTCAGAAGTAAATGGATGAGTTGCTTCCAAAGTAGAATGATAAGTATACATATCTTGTGTCTGTTTAATTAATCCACTTATTCCCTCTACCTTACCTGGGTAAACAACTGGGAATAAAAGATAAGACAAGACATAAATTACAAGTGGTATACCAATAAAGAACACAAAACAAGCCAAAATTATTTTTCCTAAATCCTTATCTTTTTCTTTATGCTTACCAACATTACGATAAATCATATTGGCAAAGAAGACAATAGCAAGCGCAAGCCCTGCATATAATCCCGTCCATTTTGTCGCTATCGCACAACCGATAAACAAACCAGATAAGAAGAGATTAACTAATTTCGTTTTTAACTTAGCATCATGTTCTAGGATAATATACTTATACATAAATAGTGCCGATAACATGATAAACAGTACTAAGAAACTATCTACGGTTCCCATTCTCGTTTGTGCAAAGTGGAAACAATCGAACGTCATCAAGAGTCCAGCTAAAATAGCCCATTTACGATTCTTGAAAATATTTTTTGCTAAGGCATAGATAACAGGAATCATCAAAATACCAGCAATATTTCCCATCAATCGATAAGCAAATGTCGACATACCAAATAATAATATTGGAATCGCCATAATTAACTTACCAAGTGGTGGATGTACCCATTCAACTGTTGGAATACCATGAACATATTCATAAGCACTTCTCGCAAAATAAATCTCGTCGAAATAAGTACTATTTAGATAACTGATCGTAGCCGGTACAGTATCTTTCTCATCAACTAATAATTTAGCAGTTTCTGATTCAGCAGTTACATCCACTTTATTTCCATATTGATCATATAATTGAATTTCTCCAAGGTAACTACCTTCATTCCTAGAAATAATTTTCAAATATTGAAAACTCTTATCAATTTGAAAATCATTCCAAGCAAACACAGATTCTTGAGTTACCGTCGTTGCCTGTTCGTAATTATTTCCGTCAGAAGAAATAAAGATATCATACGAACCCACTTCTGGTCCCGCATACATTCTAATATACGAAATTTCCCTCGCTTCATCTAAAGTAAAACTCGCTTCTTCCCCACTGTATTGAAATTCTAAGAAAGTCTGTGGATTCGTGAAACTACCAAGATTAACAAAGGATATAATGGCATAAACCACAACCATAACCCCGATAATTATCCAATCGATTTTTCCTAATTTTCTAGAGTTATCTCTAAGCCAACTTTTTATCGTTCGAAACTTAGATTTTGAACTTTTTCTCATTTATTAAGCCTCCCCTACTTACTCTATAATCATATCAAAGTTTTCAATTTTTTGAAAGATGATTTTGCGTATTTTTCATTAAACTTTACTAGTACAGAAAAGGACACTAGGAATTTCTTCTAGCATCCTTTTATTATTAATAGAAAACCACTTGTATCTTTCCATGAAAATGAGTACCTAACACTTCATTACCACTATCTTCCTTTAACCATATCCGTAGGGAAAAAGTCTTCTTTTCATTGGCATTTATGCTTCCCTGCGCGATAATCTGATTTCCACCAGAAGATAACAAACCAATTTCTCCACCGTCCAGTTGATACTTAACATTACTCATATCTAAAATCTTAGTACAACCACAATCCGCAATTGCTTCTTGATCTTCTTTCAGTATAATCTGATAATTGGCTGTAATATTCCCAGTATTCGTAACGCTAAAAGTATAAGGATTAGTACTTACTCCCTCACTATCACTAAGTGGGTAACTATCAGCCAAAGTCAATTTACCACTGTCCTCTGTCAAGGTAAAAGAAAAGTCCCCTACCGAAAAATGTTGAACATTCGACTGTGCTGAAGCTGTAAAATAGGCGTAACTAGTTCCAATAAGAATTAAAGAAAAAAGGATCGCTAATCCCAAAATGAAAACTTTCTTCATTCTCATAGCAACGATCCCCTCTTTCTATTTTTCTAAACCAATTCCTACCTGAGCACTGAAAGTTAATCCTTGATCTTCATTTTGTACTTCCTCGATTTCATCCAACCAAATTTTTAAAATATAATACTGTTTTTCATCAGCTTTAATCGTAATATTTTCTAAAATTGGTAAAGTTGAATCTGAAACCGCAAAGTCTCCTGATGCAAGTTCTTCTTGTTCAGTATAACTCTGATCGGCACGGTATAAAATCCATTTTAGATTTGCTGTTTCAATATTCTTGCCATTCTGTTGTAATTTAACATTGGTAAAAGATATTGTATATTTTTGACTACTCTTGCCATTATTCTCTAATAAGAATGTATGTCTAGGTGCATCTTCTTCATATCCAGGCATCATGTCTTCTACATTAATATCCTGACCGGTCAAATAAAACACAGTAACTTCATCAGAAGTGATGATATCATGATCACCACTACCTGTATCTGTCCTAGAAAAAACGTAATAAGAAATACCGATGGTAAAACTCATTAAAAGCAAGAGAAGAATAATAATTAAAATAATCTTTCCTGCTTTATTCTTTTTCTCTTTTTCTACCGTTTGTTCTTGATTATTCATCATTTAATTATTCCATATCGGCACGAATCTTAGCGCTGAATGACAATCCTTGATCTTCATTTTGAGCACTACCAGTTTCATTTAACCAAATTTTTAATACATAGTATTTTGTTTCTTGAGAATCAATAGAAATACTATCTTTTATTGTCATAGGTGATGATGTATTAGAAAAATCTCCACCTGCTATAGATCCACCTGATTCAGTATAAGAATCATCGGCATCATATAAAGCCCATTTTAAGTTACCTGATTCTACAGGTCCTCCACCTTTAGTTAAAGATAACTCTGTAAATGATAAAGATAACTCAGCTGTATCTGTACCAGTATTTTTAATACTAAAATGATGTTCAGTAGCTGATGCTTCTGTTGTTGGAATAATATTTGTAGCGTTGATATCTTGTCCAGTATTATAAGTTGCTGTTAACGTTCCTGTCGTAATTGTTTGTGGATTAGAAGTAGCTGTAGCAGTAAAGTATGCGTAAGTACCACCAATACATACAGCGATCAACCCTAAAATAGCAACTGTAATGATAATTACATTTTTATTATTATTTTTTCTTTCCACTTTCATTTCTTTCCTTTCTTATTATTGCATATCTGCTTGAACTTTAGTAGAGAATGTCATACCTTGATCCTCATTTTGAGGAGCATCAATCTCGTCAAGCCAAATTTTTAAAATATAATATTCTGTTGTACTAGCGTTAATACTAATACTATCTTTTAATAACATAGTAGAAGTTACTGAACTAAAATCACCAGTCGCAATTGCAGAACCTTCTTCTACATAAGATTCATTAGCATTATATAATGCCCATTTTAAATTAGCACTTGTAGTATCAGCTGAATTTTTCTTCAATGATGTTTCTACTAAAGATAATTTCAATGTAGCAGGTTGACTACCTGTATTTTGTACACTGAATTTATGAAGTTGAGCACCTGCTTCTTCTGTAGGTACAATGTTAGTCGCACTAATGTCTTGTCCTGATGTATACTTAGTTGTTAATGTTCCTGTTGTAATAGTTTGTTCGTTAGAAGTAGCTGTAGCTGTGAAATAAGCATAACTTCCACCGATACATACGATAACTAACGCAATAATTCCAATTGTCGTTAATACAATCGTACTTGAATTTGTTTGTTTTCTTTCTTCCATAATTTCCTTCCCTTCTTTTCATATGATGTGAGAAATTACTCCTCATTTACTATCACCATATTATATAATCATTATAAAGTGAAGGAGGTAAAAAGTCAATTCCGTTTTGATAGAGAATCAAAATAAATTGACAAAAAAAGGATATCCAACCCGTTTTAGAATACCCTTTAATCTTGATTTACCTAGTAGCAAAATCAAAAACTTATTTACAATGAACAAACACTTAATTTTATATCCATATTCATACTTCTTTCGAATCATTAAGCATAGCTTTGTAAAAATATAACAATAATAATAAAACTAATCGCTATAAGAAAGAAAAAAGAACATTTTTTACTACACTATTTCTTTACCAATCTCTTGATTTCCGCATTAGGATAAAGCGCCACTAATCTATATCGTTCAGCAAGTCGATAAAGATCTTCTCCTAAAAATTCATTTGGAATTGACGATTGAAATACCTTCCATACCTTTTGTTGTATATTGGCATCTTGAAGATTAATAATAGAAAATATTTTATCTAAAGTAATACGCTGCCCATTTTGGGGATTTATTCGATTAACAGAAGCTAAATTTATCCCAAATACATCTACAAAATACAAAAATATTGCGCTTTTTATATCTATTTCCTTAGTAAATAGTCCGGTTTTAAAATCATAATACTTACTTTTCAATACTTCTTCTGGAGTCCCCAAAAAGTCAGAAAAACCTACTGCAGGCATATTTTTGATTTGTAAACCATCATAATCAATGAAAACAACTTTTCCCTCTTCAGTAACTCTAATATTTTCAGTTGTACATAAATCAGGAAATACAATTCCATACTTATTTCCTTCTTTGATATTATTTTCAATTTGAGCGTGTATCTTCGCATAACTCAACAAATCAAATATATTTTCATAATAATCCGTAAAATCAACGCCAGGAATATATGGCATTGTATAAGAATTAACAATACCATTACATTCAAGTTTTCTAGTAGGAAGAGAAAAATTAGTAAAACCAGTTAAATTATTTACCTCATTTAATCTTTCTTCCAAATCAAAACCCGTATAAAATAACATTTCTAATAATTCATGATCGAGAATTTTTAATAATTCTCCACTAGAAAGTTGTATAACCACGGCATCCTTACCTCTTTTTAAGATACGATAACCTTGATTTTTTTCCAAAAATTCATTTAAGTTTAAAGCAGATAATTCCATATCATTCATTTCTTTTTTTGAATGATATATTATTCTGTTAAACGATAAGTGTCAACCCTTAATTAGAAATTTAAACAAAAAAGACTAAGATAATTAATTCGTTATCTTAGTCTTAAAATAGATTATTTCTTTGATTGAACAGCAGCTTGTGCCGCAGCAAGTCTAGCTAAAGGTACCCGATATGGGCTACAAGAAACATAAGTTAAACCTAATTGATGACAGAATTCTACGCTTGCAGGATCTCCGCCATGTTCACCACAGATACCAAGTTTGATATCAGGACGAGTAGCTTTACCTTTTTCTACCGCAATCTTCATCAATGCACCGACGCCTTCTTGATCGATATGTGCAAATGGATCGCTTTCAAAAATCCCTTTCTTATAATAATCTTCTAAGAACTTGCCGGCATCATCACGACTAAATCCATAAGTCATTTGGGTTAAATCGTTCGTGCCAAATGAGAAGAATTCTGCTTCTTCAGCAATCTTATCGGCAGTGATTGCTGCTCTTGGAATTTCAATCATTGTTCCAACATGATAATCAAGTTCAACACCAGCTTCTTTGATAATCTTGTCTGCTGTAGAAGTAACGATGTTTTTAACAAAGGCTAATTCTTTTACATCGCCAACTAATGGAATCATAATCTCTGGACTTACCTTAATTCCATCTTTATTTACTTTAATTGCTGCTTCGATAACAGCACGAGTCTGCATTTCCGCTATTTCTGGATAAGTAACCGCTAAACGGCAGCCACGGTGTCCCATCATTGGATTGAATTCTTTTAACGATTCTACCCTTGCCTTTAATGCTTCAAAAGTCATACCTAAACTTTCAGCAAGTGGCTTAATTTCTTCGTCAGTGTGAGGTAAGAATTCATGTAGTGGTGGATCAAGGAAACGAATCGTTACGCCATACCCTTCCATCACTCTAAATAATTGTTCAAAGTCATCTCGTTGATAAGGAAGTATTTTTTCGAGTGCTTCTTCTCGTTTTTCTTTGGTATCCGCAGTAATCATACGACGGAAATTAAAAATTCTATCGGTTTCGAAGAACATGTGCTCAGTCCGGCAAAGACCAATTCCTTCAGCCCCAAATTTACGAGCAACACTAGCATCTTTTGGATTATCAGCATTGGTTCTTACTTTAAGGGTACGAACGCTATCAGCCCATCCCATAAAGGTTTCAAAGTCACCAACAATTTCTGGATCTACAGTCTTAATTCTTTCCCCGTACACATTTCCCGTTGAACCGTCTAAGCTCATCCAATCGCCTTCTATAAAGACTTTACCATCTTTAGTCGTTACGGTTTTCTTTTCTTCATCAATACGAAGTTCACCACAACCGGATACACAGCAAGTACCCATACCACGGGCAACAACGGCAGCATGAGAAGTCATTCCTCCACGAATCGTCAAAATACCGTGAGCGAGATTCATTCCTTCAATATCTTCTGGAGAAGTTTCAAGACGAACTAACAACATATCTTTTTCTCCTGCCTCATGGGCTTTAATTACATCTTCAGCAGTAAAATAAATTTTTCCAGTTGCTGCTCCAGGTGATGCCGCTAATCCTTTTGCAATCACTTCAGCCGCTTTTAAACTAGCTTCATCGAAATTCGGATGTAAAAGTTGATCAAGTTGTTTAGGTTCTACTTTAAGTAATGCTTCTTCTTTCGTTAACATTCCTTCATTCACTAAGTCAACCGCAATTTTTAAGGCTGCTGCTGCAGTTCTTTTTCCGTTTCTCGTCTGCAACATAAAGAGTTTTCCATCTTCGATAGTAAATTCCATATCTTGCATATCACGATAATGTTCTTCCAAAATATGACAGATGCGTACGAATTCTTCATAACATTCTGGCATCGTTTCTTTTAATGTATCAATGGATTGTGGCGTACGAATACCAGCTACAACATCTTCACCTTGAGCATTCATCAAATATTCACCAAACAACTTTTTCTCCCCAGTTGCGGGATTTCTAGTGAACGCTACACCCGTACCAGACGTATCTCCACGATTTCCGTAAACCATCTCTTGTACATTAACTGCTGTTCCCCAAGAAGATGGAATATCATTCAATCTACGGTAAGTGATGGCACGATCATTATTCCAACTTCTAAATACCGCCTTGATTGCTTCTAACAATTGAACTCGTGGTTCCTGAGGAAATTCTACTCCTGCATGTTTTTTGTACTCTTTCTTATAAATGTCAACAACTTCCATTAAGTCTTCTGCGGTAAGTTCCGTATCGTATTCGACATTTTTTTCTTCTTTGATTTTATCAAATAAGCGTTCAAATGAACTCTTTGGAAAGCCCATAACAACATCCGCAAACATTTGAATAAATCTACGATAAGAATCATAAACAAAACGTGGATTGTTTGTCGTCTTTGCAAATCCCTTCGCAACCTCATCATTTAAACCAAGATTTAGCACCGTATCCATCATACCAGGCATACTAGCACGAGCACCACTTCTTACCGATACCAATAATGGATTTTCGCTATCTCCTAATTTTTTACCTGTAATTTTTTGAAGTTCTTCTACTTTCTCGTCGATTTCTTTAACAATTTCGTCGGCAATTGTTTTCCCATCGTCGTAATATCTAGTACAAGCTTCCGTCGTTACAGTAAAACCACGTGGTACTGGTAACCCAATACTAGTCATCTCGGCAAGGTTGGCACCCTTTCCACCGAGTAAGTTACGCATGTCTTTGTTTCCTTCACTAAACAAATAAACGTATTTCATTCTATCATTCCTTTCTTATCAACCGACAATTATAGTATAACAGAAAAAAGAAAAAGAAAACAATATGATTTATACGTTTTCTTTCTTTTCACTGTTAAGTTTTAAAAACATTAACTACTCCGCTTCAAGCTTCGATATTCGATATAAGTATGAATAACATCTGCAGCGGTAAACTAAAAATAGACAAGAGAGGGGATAATGTAGACAAACAAATTGCCAGATAATAAAAAAGCTGTAAGATTCTGTCCACTAAAAAGTTTTATTTTCTATTAATAGCCAAGAAAAAAAGCCTTAATGCTTTAATCTTTATTATCTTTAAATAACGTTTTTACTTTTAATTTAGGAGGAACATTTTTATAAATAGAATTTTCTACTTCCTTTAGAACATCATACTGAGCTTGTAACTGTGCCATACTATCTTGTAATGACTCTAATACAGGATATAATTCTCGATTCATATTAGAATAAGTTTTCCTACGTAAATTTTCAAGTATATAGGTAAGTCGCGCTCGAGCGAAATCAATATCTATTGGACTAAAGGAATGATCACTAAGCAAAATGCCATGTCTTTTACTCCCAATCATATCTTTATTATAACAAATAGGCTGTTCACACAACCAATAACTATTTCGAAAAACAGGTAGATGAACACAATCTATTATATTCCTACCATAATTACTCTGTAATGTTGTATCTACAACTCTTAAATTCTCCAAATCCAAATTAAAATCTTCAATATTACCTTCTACTTGCTCCATCACAAGCTGATTACCAGAAAAAGAGAAATTACCTAAAAATACCTGAGAATTTACTAGAGAAAGAGAATCCACACGAGAAAATTTCATAGAATCCAGTAACCTCGTATCACCGGTAATACGAACTTTAGGATTCCCCTCATCAATAATTAACCTTTTTTCAAATTGATCTAAATACAAGAGAGTCTCTTCTTTACAATTTTCTATTTTAATTTCATAAAGAATATTATCCTCATCAAAGACTCGTATTTCTATAGGCTGAGAAGAAAGCAATCTCAAGGTTTGTGGACGATGAGTTAAATCGATACGAATAGAAGTATCAGAAGAAATAAGATCTAATTTTAACCACTTTTCCCAGTTCTGAAAATATAAATGTTTAATATTCTTTCTAATATTTCCAATAGCATCAAAAAGAAAATATTTTCCAAGCGGATATGTAAAAGGAACAATTACCCCTTCGTGATTTTTCGTATAATAATAAATCTTATTTTTTTCATTTGTCATAAATATTTATCCTTTCCTAGTGATATCGCTTTCTTTTGAGACTAATTATCTTATCATTTGGACTGATCAACTAATGTTTTCGACTATAACAAAGATTTCCTTTTTCTCTTTTTCTATCCTAGATTACCCTATTTTCCATTATTTTTTTCGCGCTCTAGGATGAGCATGTAAATAAACTTCTTTCAACCGATCCGTCGTAACATGGGTATAAATCGAAGTAGCACTTAAACTTTCATGACCTAATAACTGTTGAACGGATAATAAATCACAACCTTCATTTAATAAGTGAGTCGCAAAACTATGACGAATCATATGGGGAGAAATATGCTTATTTAACGATGTCTTTTGAATAATACGTTCTAAGATATCTTCTACTCCACGGGTAGTTAATTGCCCACCACGTTGATTGAGAAATAAAAAGGATAGCTGTTTTTGATTTAGTACTTTTCTACCATCCGCTAAATATTTCTTCAAGCGATTAAAAGTTGCTTGATTAAAATAGACAATTCTTTCTTTGTTTCCTTTTCCTAAAATATGAATCGTTCTATCTGCAAGATGAATATCATTTAGTTCAATACCCACTAACTCACTAACTCGTATTCCTGTTGCGTAAAGCATTTCTAAAATAACCGCATCTCTTTGCCCAAGCGGAGTAGACTGATCAGGAATACAAAACAATTCTTCTAACTCATTATAAGCAAAGAATTTAGGAAGTTTTTTTTCTTTCTTAGGAAGTTTTAAAAGAGAAAAAGAACTATTTTGAACTAGATTCTGATTACTTAAATACTGATAAAATCTACGAATGGCACTAATTTTTCTAGAAACGCTACTCGCTTGATTCTTCTTATCCTCATACAAATAAAAAAGATAAGATTGGGCTTCTGGATAAGTAATCGTGGAATAAGAGATTTTTCGTTCACTACAAAAGGATAAAAAAGCTTCAATATCTTTCTGATAGTTATTCCTAGTATAAACCGAATAATTTTTCTGTACTTCTAAATAAGTAAGAAAATTCATTAATTCTTTACTACCACTTAACCGTTCTTTCACTATTTGATCATGCCCTTTTCTAATTCTTCTTCCGTTAAATATTCTTCTTTTTCTTCTCCTGAAGCATTAAAAAACACTTGAACTCCATCATATACTTGAACATTACAATTTGGTTTACTCAATTGATAATCTTTTTCAAAATCTTCAAAAGTAGCTTTAATCTCTACATTTTGTACTCTTGGTTGTTGTCGAACAGCTTGATTTCTTCCCCTATGTCCAAACTGCACATAATACTGATCCACTCGATTATGACGATAAAGACTAAGAGAGCGATAAGTTTTATAGCGAGCAATTTCTCGAATAATTTCTGCCTCGATACTTTTCTTCTGTAATAAATCTTCACTAGACTCGACATTAGACTGTAGATAATTATATATTTTTCGTGAAAGATGATTTTGATAAGGATACTTTTCTAAAAATTGAAATTTTTCCTCTTCAACCTGACGAAATAGAAACCGCCTCATCTCATGAAAATCTTCACAAGTGGAATCCACTCGATCACTTGTACTCATATGTTTTAAAATTTTTTCTAGATACGGATTCTTAAACATTACTGAATAAGGATAATCTTTCCCCTTAATCGCAATTTGAAATGACTGAACATTACTATTAGTAGATAGATAATGATTGGTTCTTAACCATTCTTCAAAATCAAATCGATTAAAGGAATTTGTAAAGCGATCAATATCAATCAAACGAGAACATTCCGGCAACGTAATATTCTCTTTACTTCCATCTGTTAATACTGCTTGTAATTGATAACGATTCATCAATATCTCTCCTTCCGTAGCTTCTGCTTCTTATGTTTAGCATATCACAAAGAAGCAAAAAAGAAAACAAAAAGACACTGACTATTTTGTGTCTTTTTGTGTTGGACAATCGGGATTACTACACTTTTTTGTTCCATTTTTTTCGACAAATACATGATTACAGACTGGACAAAATTCAGGAATTGGCTTATCCCACAAAGCAAACTTGCACTTAGGATAACGGCTACATCCATAGAAAATTTTCCCCTTTTTGGTTTTCCTCTCGACAATTTTTCCTTCATGACATTCTGGACATTCCATAATTTCTTTTAACTCTTTGGCTTCTTTTTTAATATATTTACATTCTGGATAATTACTACAAGCGACAAATTCTCCATAACGTCCCGTCCTTTTGACCAAAGGACTTCCACATTCTGGACAAACTTCCCCTGTTTCTTCTGGAGCATTCTTGACCATTTCGCCAAAAGCTTTCTGCACAATTGGTTCAAACTTGTGATAAAAATCACGAAGAATCGCCAAAGAATCTTTATGATGAGAGGCAATCTCATCGAGATCATTTTCCATATCTCTCGTATATTCTACATTAATAATATCACTAAAAAATTCTTGTAACTTATCGGTTACTTCAAAACCAGTCTTAGTAGGTACGAATTTTTTATCTTCCATTTCTACATATCCACGATCTTTAATATTACTGATAATAGTTGCATAAGTAGAAGGACGACCGATACCTAACTCTTCCATTTCTTTAATGAGTTTTGCTTCTGTATAACGACTTGGTGGTGAGGTAAAATGTTGTTTCTTTTCAACGTCGGTTGTTACATAAGTCTTTTCTTTGAAATCAGGTAAAACTTTATCTTCACTACTTTCATAGTCGGCATACACTTTTAAGTAACCATCAAAAACAAGTACTTGACCCGTTGTTTTAAATTGATAATCGTTGTTATCAAAAATGACAGTTGTCTGATTCACTTTGGCATCCGCCATAAGAGAAGCTAAAGCTCTAAAATAAATTAAGCGATATAATTTATATTCATCAGGAGTCAAATACGCTTTTACCTCTTTTGGTGTTCTAAGTACGCTTGTCGGACGTATCGCTTCATGAGCATCCTGTACATTTTCTTTCTTCTTACTTACTTTAATACTACCGACATAATCTTTTCCATATTCTTTAGTAATATACTCTTTAGCACTATTCACATACTCATCCGATAAACGAATAGAATCTGTTCTCATATAAGTAATTAAACCGACTGTTTCTTTGCCGATATCGATACCTTCATATAATTTTTGGGCAACTGACATCGTCTTTTTGGCAGTAAACCCAAGTTTAGTCGAAGCTTCTTGTTGTAGAGTACTAGTAATAAATGGTACTTTACCCTTTTTATTCTTTACTTTAGAGTCTATATTTTCTAATGTATAAGTATCGCTTAAAGATGCGAGTACTTGATCTGCTTCTTCTTCACTCTTTACTTCAATTTTCTTATGGTGATGTTGGAAAAGCTCCGCTTCGAAGTTCGAAAACTTAGCCGTAATTGTCCAATACTCTTCAGGAATGAAAGAAGCAATTTCCCGTTCCCGATCAACAATTAATTTTAAAGCTACACTTTGTACTCTACCAGCACTAGTACCACCAGTCTTCGATTGCATCAATTTACTCAAACGAAAACCGATAATCCGATCTAGAATTCGTCTTGTTTCTTGACTATGTACCAAATCTTCATCGATTTTTCGTGGATGTTTAAAAGCATCTAAGACTTTATCTTTTGTAATTTCATGAAACAATACTCGTTCATAGTCTTTATCCTTAATCCCAAGGGAATCTTTTAAATGCCAAGAAATTGCTTCCCCTTCACGATCAGGGTCGGTCGCTAAATATATCTTATTGGCATTCTTAGCTTCTTTTTTTAAATCGTCAACTAATTTCTTCTTTCCCTTAATCCAAGTATAATTCGGTTCAAAATCATGTTCAACATCGACACCTAATCCATATTTACCAGTCGTTGCTAAATCACGAATATGTCCCTTAGATGATACTACTTTATAATCTTTTCCTAAGTATTTTTCAATTGTTTTACTCTTACTAGGGGATTCTACGATGACTAAATTCTCTGCCATTTCTTCACATCCTTATCCATTCATTTATACTAAGTATTTTTGTTTTTGTCAATTCCTATTTTTCTATTTCCGTAATATATTATACCAAGCAAAAGAAAAAATATTTCCTTTTTTTCCAATAAAAAAGCAATGAAAGAAAAATCTTTTATTGGTTGTATTATAAATAGTGTTGGTGAATATTTTCACCAATGCTATTTTTGTTTAAATAAAAAGACATAAGTCTGATACAATGTAATTAACACAAAAAAACACTGAAAGGAACAAACTTATGTCTATAAAT
>DVKF01000041.1 GCA_018716115.1 Candidatus Alloscybalousia intestinigallinarum | reverse complement strand
TAGAAAATTTGATCATTTCATTGCTCGTATATTCTTAATTAAAGGTATTATAAAAGGATGATTTTCATCATCCTTCCATATACAGTTACTTGTATCAATAATGTCTACCAACACTATTTGACAAAGAACCTAAATTCCCTTCAAAATCAAGATTTTCTTGATGGCACTTGTAAAAGTAAATGCACCTTTAAAAGAGATGAATGTTACATATCGAATTTTAAAATACATTCTAATTTTCTGTCTTTTTTAGATATGTCCTGATAAAGAAGTTAATCGCTGTAGCTGTTTCTATCATTCTTCATCAATTAAATAGCCAACATCTATTTTTTTAAGGCCTCTCTGCAAAGGAAAAATTTCAATTAACAATAAAATCATAAATAGAATAAAAGGATACAAAACAACTTGAAATCTTACAATTTCTTGGATAAAAATTATATTTACAATAAAGAAAAGCACTGTAGACATTATAAAAGAAATAAACATTAATAAAAACAATTTAAATAGAATAATAAAAATAATATAGATATTCTTATACCCAAATGCATACAATAAATAAATATTGTATTTATCCCATTCTATTAGCAATTTTTTTATAACATGTAAAACAACTACAAACAATACTACAATACAAATAATAAAAATATTAAAAACAATTTCTAGTTTTTTTAAAGTGTTTAATTCCTCTTTAGTACTTTCATCACCAACAATTAATTTCAAATTAAAATCCTCTAATTCAGAAACTACCCTATCCATATAAGCTTCTGAATCTACCAACAAACTGACAATGATTTCTTCTGAAATTTCATTCACATTGGTTATTGAAATATGTTTCATTTTTTCTACTTCAATTAATATAGAATCATTATCGGTAATAAAAGTTATTTTTCTATTTTCTTCTTTATTTATCACATCATCCATATCTGATTTTAACTGATAGTACTTACTTAGCATAAACATAAGTGCAAATAGAATAAAACTAAATGCACTTATGATTAATAATGCTTTTACTTTTTCTCTAAATATTGATTGAATTAAACTAAGCATAGATATCCTTACGACCATTAATAAGCCAAGTAAGCACTATTGAAATCAAAGGGATGATCAAAGCGATAATTAAACCAAGATACAAATTCTCTATACCTATACTAGGTTTAAAAAGATACATATTAGGAATATGAATCAGAACAGAAGAATAAAACACCTGAATAACCACCATAGTAATCAAAATAGAAAAAATAAAACTAAATAAACCTAACAATATATTTTCTAACAATAAAATCATAAAGATATTTTTTTTAGAATAACCAAAAGCTTTATAAATCATAAATTCTTTATTTCTTTTTTGATAATTAACTAAGATAATAATAATACTAATTAAAATAGAAACGCCAACAAACAAAGTACTAATTAATTTTGTAGTATTTAATACTTTATCTGTTAATTCATAATCAATACTCATAGTAACATCTGGATAAATTTTCACTTTTTGTAAAGACAGTAACACTTCTTCTGTATTACTAACATCATCAATCATAAAATAGAATGGATGAATAATTCTAGGATCTTCTTCAAATTCTTCTGGGTCAACACTATCAACTATCTCAGAAAGTCTCTCGACAACTTGATAAGTAGCATAACAGTTATCACCAGTATCATAAGTATCATCCGTATCAAACAAACCAACAATCTTAAATTTTTCGACAATATCTGTCCCAGTAAGTGCTAGTTCAACTTCCTTTCCAACCAAATCTGTAAAGTCAACAAAATTTTTAGGATCGAAACTGGCATAAGGATCAGTAGTAAAATACATGTTAGTTTGACAAATTAAAACATTATCTTCCGGTGAATAATTTTCAAAATTTTCGCCAATAGAAATCGGAATATTATTCTCGTGAGGTACCCCAAACACATTAAAAGATAGATTATTTAACTCCGCAATATCAGAGGAATGGACAGACATATGAACAAGGTAGCCCGCTTCATCATATACATCCAATACGTGTGGAGTATTCTTAACAACTTCCATTGTTTCTTTTTTTGACAAATCTCTTGTCTCAATTGCATTAAAAATTCTAAAGCTAATATTTCTATTAATTTTAGTATCCCAGTAACGATCAAATGACTGAAGAAAAGAGCTACCAAAAATAGAAGAAGAAATAGCAATAGAAACCATAAAAATAATAATAAATAAAGATTTATTTCTAATGATATTTCTTATAGAAATATTAACTAGATCTTTTATTTTCATGAGCAACCACCTTAATTTCTCCATCGGACATTTCATATACTTGATCAGCATAAGTTCTAATATGTTCATTATGGGTAACAATAATAATACATTTCCCCATAGCCTTTAAATCTAAAAAAATATCCAATATCTTCTTTTCACTTTTTTTATCCAAGTTTCCCGTTGGTTCATCAGCTAAAATAATTTTAGGGTCATTCGCAAGCGCTCGAGCTATCGCTACTCTCTGTTGTTCTCCACCAGATAATTGATTAGGAAAATGATTAACTCTCTCGGATAATCCTACCATTTTTAATAAGTTCTTTGCCCTTTCCTTCCGAGTATTTGCAGGAATGCATTTATTAATATACATCGGTATCATTACATTTTCATAAGCTTTTAAATGATTATTTAATAAATAATTTTGAAAAACAAAACCTACCTTTTGATTACGAATATCAGCTTTTTTAGAATCTCTTAAATTCTTCGTATCAATCTTATCAATAATAACATTACCAGAATCGGAACCAGTTAATAATCCTAAGATTCGTAAAAAAGTCGATTTTCCACTACCAGAATGTCCCGTAATTACATAAATCTTTCCCGTTTCAAATTCCATGGTTACATCTTTAACAGCTTCGATTATCTTTTCTTTCATACGATAGTTTTTATCTACATGAACTACCTTTAATACTTCCATATATTCACCTCTTTACACCACAAAATCATAATGGGTATAAAACCCCATTATGATTAAATAGTTCTTCTATTTATAAGACATCATAATTACACTATTAGAAGACAAACTAGGATAACTCATCCCGTCTACATTAGTAGTAAACACAAAGCGTCTTTTAGCTGCACCCAAATGCTCCGGATAACTAAAAAGAATATCTTTGTTAATGTCATTTTTGGTAATATCTCTCTGTGTAGCAGTACCTAGCGTATTACCATTAGCATCTTTCAAAGATATTTTTAAAGCTGAAGTCTGCAATCCCTCACTACCTATACCAGTACTAGCCAATTTAAAAGCTACCCTATGTTTTCCTTCTCCATATTCTCTTAAGTTATCACTTACTGTTGCCCCTTTACCGATACTTATACTTCTTTCATAAGTTGCTGTTACTAAAGCTGAAACTGACATCGTACTTACGGCAATTAATGTCAAACAGGCGATTAGTGAAAAAACGTACTTTTTCATTTTTTTACTCCTTTCCTTTTATTTATAACAAACTTTACTTTTCTACAACTCGGCCGCATTCTGTAAAAGGTAAGTTGTTACCAGAAATTACTTTTAACCTTTCAATATATTTGAATATTTCTATTACTTACAACTAATTATTCTTTTCTTCTTTCTACTTACACTATACACTAGTTTCTTCTAAATCACAAGTACCTTATGTAAGGTACCTTAGATAAGGGTATCTTCATACTCCATTTGATCTAATTTAATTATATCGCCCGGCAAACAATCTAACGCAATACAAAGTCTCGCCAGCACATCAAGATCGACAACAAATACTTCGTTTTTATAATAACGATTAATCGTATCATATTTAAGGCCTGTTTTTCTTACCAATTCTCCTCTAGTAATATTTTTTCTTTCTATTACTGTTTTCAAATCTACGTAAATAGTATACTTTATTTCTTTAACCAAAACTCCCATATTACTTATTCCTCTCTTTAAAACCATTTAAGCATACTTTTATAGGGTATTTTGTATTTTGGTCGTGAAATGTCGAAAATCGCACTTGAACGGTAACTTTTTATCGTTTTTTACTATTTTTTAACCATTCAGAGCCTATTTTTAACCGTTCAGAATAATCAAAAAAAGAATTGCTTCTAAAAAGTCAATTCTTTATCACTATCTTAAAACTTAATTCTTTCTTCAATATAAGAAACAACTTCATCAAGTGGTAGAGTAACTTGTTCCATCGTATCTCGGTCACGAATCGTTACTGTATTGTTGTTTAAGGTTTCTTCATCAATCGTAATACAGAACGGAGTTCCCGCAACATCTTGACGGCGATATCGTTTACCAATATTTCCGGTTTCGTCATAAGTGGTCATAAAATTCTTCGCTAAATTATGGTAAACTTCTTTAGCTTTTTCACTATGGTATTTTTTCATGAGTGGTAAAACAGCTACTTTATAAGGAGCAAGGAATGGATGGAAATGCATCACTTCTCTAGTAGAGCCATCTGCTAATTGTTCCTCTTCATAAGCATTAAACAAAATAGCGAGTACTGTTCTATCTAATCCATAAGTAGATTCAATGATATAAGGAATAAATTTCTCATTTGTCTCTGGATCTAAATATTCCATTGATGTTTTGGAATACTCTTGATGACGAGTTAAATCATAATTTGTACGATTATGGGTACCATTAATTTCCCCCCAGCCAAATGGGAAATGATACTCGATATCACAAGCTTCCTTGGCATAATGGGCTAATTTTTCATGATCATGAAACCGTAAATCCTCCTCTGGAATTCCCAAATCCATATAAAATTTCTTTCCATACTCTTTAAAGTAACGATATAACTCACTATCCATTCCTTCTTTACAGAATGTCTGATACTCCATCTGTTCAAACTCGATAGTTCTAAACGTAAAGTTACCTGGTGTGATTTCATTACGGAACGCTTTCCCAATCTGTCCGATACTAAAAGGAAGTTTCGTTCTCGTGCTACGTAATACATTTAAAAAGTTAACATATTCTCCTTGGGCATTTTCTGGTCGTAAATACACTACAGATTTAGAATCTTCGGTTGTTCCTCTATAGGTTTGAAACATCAAATTAAATTCCCTGATTCCTGTAAATTCACTTTTACCACAATGTGGACAAGGTACCTTATGTTCTTCAATATAGGCAATCATCTCTTCTTTAGTCATCCCATCAGCATGAGCATTAGGATCAAAATCATCGATTAAATTATCGGCACGATGTCTCATCTTACAATGTTTACAATCGATTAAAGGATCAGAAAAGCTAGCAACATGTCCACTTGCTTCCCATACTCTAGGATGCATCAAAATATCAGCATCTACTTCATAAGCATTTTCTCTCTCTTGAATAAAGCGTTTACGCCAAGCATCTTTAATATTATTTTTTAATCTTGCGCCTAGTGGACCATAATCCCAAGTATTGGCAAGTCCACCATAAATTTCACTTCCTTGAAAAATAAATCCATACTGTTTACAAAGATTTACCATCTTTTCCATTGTTATCTTTTTTTCACTCATTTTAAATCCCTCATTTCTTCATATATGACTTTGCCTTTTCTAATACTAAAGGCGCATACTGAGTTCCTTCTATTTTTAAACTGCCTCCATTATAAAGAACAATTTCTTCGCGATTAAATTTTCCCCATTCAAAATATCCATATGCCTGAACGAAGAAATCAATTAGTTGATTCACTAACGCAAGTTCTGCATCTGGAAGTGTGCGGTCTAAATTCTGAATTACACTATAGTACAAAGCTTTTGGAACTGGCAGTATTGGTTCTTCATCAAGGACAAGTCCTTCATTTACTGAATAAGCTTCTGTAAACGGATGAATATAAATTTGTAAATTCCTTATCTTTTGGTTTTCTAACTGTTTTTCTGCCAAAGTATAAGAATCTTGTCTTCTCTTTTTCGTAAGTTCTTCACACAAAGAAGAAAAATCATCAATAGCGTTATCGACGAAACAAACTCGATAATTTTCTCCTTCATAAAGTTTACATTTCTGGCAATCTTTTCTAATCGATGAAGGTAATAGATAAGATTTTCCTTCTTGTTCTGTTAATAGAAGATGATCTTTGACATTCAACCTAACTAACTCCTCTACATATCGATGTGGAGTATCCTTCGCTAAAGTAACCAATTCCTCTAATTTTTCTGGTGTTAAACTATGTTCTTCCTTTAACAAGCTAGCACGAACATCTAAAACTGGACGTTGTCTAGACGAACGATCTTTCTTGATAATATAAGTTTGATTATGTTTTTGGATAGTCATATCTCTAACATTATATGTTTGATATTTCATCGTGTTATCCCTCCTCATAATAGAAAAAAACTTCCAGAATAAACTAGGGACGAAAAGAAATTTCCGCGGTTCCACCCTATTTATTCTAGAAGAATCACTTTCTAAGTATTGCTCCGACTTTTCCAAGGTCATCATCACATTTCATCGATTGAACAAATTTATTATAAAGCTTTTTTTCAAAAGAAGTCAAGCTTAAACGTGAAAATAGATAAAATACGATAAAATATAGATTAACGTACACCCAACATAAAGAACACCAACGATGGCTAGATACAATAAAACATAGATAAAGTATGTGATATTCTGTAACCATTTTATATTAAGTAACTTCTGATAAAGCCCAGTCTTAATCAAAACAATCGTGAGAATCAAAGCAACTAAACTAATAACTGCAGATATTTTCAAACCAGGTGGAATAAAAGTTAAGGTAATATCATTTTCCCCCTGTTCTACTTCAATTCCAATAAAGTTATCGAATACCTTCAATACCTCGACTTCTTTTCCATTTAATGTTGCTTGATAACCATCATTATAAGCAACTGGTAAAAATAAAATCTGTTTCTTATCGCTTTCTACTTGAACATGAATACGATTTTCTTCATACTTAATTTGAGTATCTATTTTTTCACGTTGAACAAAATCTTCATATAACTGATTATCCATTACCCCGATTGTCAAATTATCGACTTCGACATCAGCTAATAATTCAATCTTAATATTAACTTTCTCATCTTCAAAAGTTCCTAAATCAATTACCCCATTATTGTAATCGGTAAGAGCATTTTTTACATATAAATGATCATTGATATAAATATTAAACTTCTGATAAATCCCAGCATTCGTCGTATTATCTAAATCTTTTAAAATTTCTAAATACAACGTCTTCTTTCCAGTAACATCAATATCTTTAATCAAATAATTATAAGCATCTTCATCAATGATGGTATAAGCCGTTTGACCACTCTTTGTTTCTTTCTTTTTTATATTCTCTAACTCAAATTGATCGATAATCTGGAAAATATCTTGTTTAGTTCCAGTAATGTCATGATAAATCTCATTTTGAACCGCAAAAGAATTATCTTGATCCATAATTCGATCATTAGTCGTTAAAAAGTAACCATAAGATGGCGTTAATTTTGCTTGATAGAACTCTAAATTCCCAAAAGTCGCAACATGTTGATAGTATTCATCATCGATTTTAGCTTTAGAGATAATATAACGATTAGCCAATAAACTATCAGTAAATAAAGTACCACCTTTAGAGAAAGTCTTCACCCACATGGAAGAATAGCCTAATTTTTTTAAACTGCGAAGATTAGTTCGATCAGTAAGAGAAGTAAAATGATCAAGTGTGTGATAACGCATCACCATACCGCTATTCATGACATAACTAGAAGTCATATTTTTTACGCGATAATAATCTCCTTCTTGATAAGTACTCTCTAACTTTTGAAGATCTTCATACTGTCCCATCAATCGCTCTTGATCAAAATCGATACCTAAATAAAGGAAACTACAACAAATAATATGCGTAATGGTAATAATGGAAATTCCACCTATCGAAAGTTTACTCAATTGAGCTTTCTTTTTCCAAAGCAAGAAGCAACCAATAAAACTAAATAAAGTCATCAAAAAGAGATAAAATAATAACCAATGATCCTTAGAAATGGTAAGAGTCCGTAGATTCACTTGAAAATCATCATACATGTATACCGTAATCCCAATCAAAGATAAAACAACTATTACTATCGTTAGAATAGATAAAACTTTACCATTTCTTGTTTTCTTCGGTTTATCTACACAGTATTGAAAACCATAACAAGCCCCAATAATCAGTAAAAACATCATAATAAAGCCAAAACGATAAGGGAAAAAGGCATAGGAACCAAAATGTAACACTTTATTGAGTGGCTCAACAATACAAGGAATCAACATAATCAAGATAGTAGGAATATACCATGTTAAAAACTCTTGATGATGCCTCCACTTCTTCGCTAGGAAAAAGAGCCCCAAATACATAATTCCACCAAACATAAAGAACGATAACTTGTCCGTAATTGGCCCTGTCCTAGAATTTAAAATCTCGTTAATATCAAACCCCATCCGAGAAGATACCGATATTTGTAAATAAGATGGTAGAATGATAACTGCTGCTAACAGTACGCTGAGAACGGTCGCTATTCCTAAAGATAAAACCGCTTTTTTCCGTTGTTCTTTCTCCTTATAAACCAACAGATAAATGAATGAAGCCAAAAAGATAAAGAACAAAGTCATAATCGAGACATAAAAGCTAAAAACTAACGCACAAGTTAGAGTGACAATATACCAAGTGGGTTTTTCCAAATCTAATAATTTCTTTAGTCCAATCATCAAAAGAGGAAAAATATACATGACATCCATCCAAGGTGTAATTTGATACATGGCTAAACTATATCCTGAAAATGCATAACAAATCGCTAATAACACCGCAATCCAATTAGGAAGACGTTTAAAGGTATAACGAATAAAATAAAGACAAGTTAAACTAGAAAGTAAAATTTTAAAGGCAACGATAAAAGAAACCGCTAAATAGATATCCTCACGTGGAAAAAGCAGCACTAAAAAACTTAATGGACTCAAAATATAATAAGCGAGTATACCTAAAAAATTAACAGAACCACTCGTTGTAAAGTCGACTAGTAGCGAAGCATTTCCCCGAAAAGAATCGTAAAAATGATAATAAAAAGCGGTAATTTGATCATGCATATCGCCCCAAATCAAAGAATGATCGCCAAAAGGAAACAATCCCTTTCCTATCCAAAGAATAAGAAATATCCCAACAACTAAGAGTGTGGTTATCCAATATGGTTTCTGTAAAAATTTTTTCATCATATACCTCTATCCTACTTTGCTAATTTTGTTTAAGTTCTTTAGAAAATTCTTGCTTTTTAAATATATACCAGCATATCTATCATAATACTCTTCGATAAATTCCGCAATTTCCCGTCTGGTATCCTCATGAATTTCTAGTTTAGTAATCTTACTGATATCGACATAAAAAAGCATGCGGATCAACTTCACCGTACGAGCACTATAGATTTTCTGATTAGTAATACAGTTTTTACAAAGATAGCCACCGTCATTAGCAGAAACGGTTACAATATCTTTCGTACTTCCACATATACTACACTCATCTATAACTGGCCGAATTCCCAAATAATCGAGTAATTTCAACTCTAAAATATTCGTAATTATACTTGGCGAATAACCCTCATTCATCTTTTTTAAACTAGCAATTAATAAATCAAATACTTCTAAATGATCACTTTCTTTTACCACTTGTTCACTAAGTTCCAATAAATAAGTCGCATAACTGATCTTTTCAATATCAGAAAGTACAGTCAAAAAAGGATCTAAAATATCTACTGTACGTAAATTCGAAACACCATTTTCCCGGTAGTGAATTGTAAAGATGCCGTAACTGAATTTCTGACTGACGCCTCGAAGTTTACTTTTTAAATTACGACATCCTTGTGCCATCACACTAACCAATCCGTAATCCTTAGTAAAAACCGTTAAAATCTTACTTGCTTCACTATAATTTGTCTCTCTTAACACGATTCCTTCTACTTTGATTAACTGCAAGAAAAATCACTTCTTTTCTTTGATCTTTTTCGATAAAACATAATAATTGACATTTCCTGTTTTACGAAATAAATCCCATAATAATTGATTCATCTTTTCATCACCCATTAATAGAATGATAATTTTTTAAGAATCTAATTCATCTAGACCTAATTCTTTTAAATATTTTTGACGATCACGCCAATTTTCAATTGTTTTTACATAAGTTTCTAGATAAACTCGCTTTTGAAAATACTCTTCCAAATCATGTCTTGCTTCTATTCCTACTTTTTTGATCAAACTACCATTTTTACCAATTAATATTTTCTTTAAATTGTCTCGATCAACAACAATCAATACCTGAAGATGAACTTTTTCTTTATCTTGATCCATCTTTTCTAAATAACAAGTTACCGAATGGGGAACTTCTTCTTTCGTTAAGCGCAAAATCTTCTCACGAACAATTTCGCTGACATAAAAACTAGTAGAAATATTGGTAAATGTGTCATCGGTAAAAATCTTCCCTTCATTAGGCAAATATTTTTTTATTGTCTGGATTAAGGGAACTACATTATCGTTCTTTAATGCTGATATTGGGAAAATCTCACTAAATGGATACAAATCTTTATATTCATCAATTAATTTTAACAATTGATCTTTTTTAATCCGATCGACTTTGTTTAGTACAAAGATAATTGGAAGATGTTCTTCTTTTATTTTTTCTAAAATAAAACGATCCCCTTTACCAATTCCGGCTTCCGCATCCACTAAAAATAAAATCAAATCAACATTATCTACTGACTGATACGCTTTTTTATTCAAAATATTTCCCAACCGGTCAAGTGGTTTATGAATACCTGGGGTATCGACAAAAACAATCTGACTATCCTCATCTTCATAAACACCTTGAATAATGTTTCTCGTCGTTCCTGACTTATCAGAAGTAATCGCTAACTTGGTTTCCAAAATACTATTTAACAAAGTACTTTTTCCGACATTAGGGCGACCGACAATACTAACAAAACCACTTCTCATCCTAAACTCTCCTCACTAAATGAATGGGGACATAACTCATCCAAAAAATAGTGTTCAACGTTACCATCCACATGATAAATTAGAATTTCTAAGTCCTTATTACAATAATCAATAAGAGCTTGTCTACAAATAAAGCAAGGAAAAATCGTTTCTTTACTCTCGGCATAAAGATGAAGCTTATAAAAATCTTCTTTCCTTTTTCCATAAGAAATTGCTTGAAATAAAGCATTTCTTTCTGCACAAATTCCCGCTCCTGGAGAAGAAGTTTCTACGTTTACTCCCGAAAAAGAAGTACCATCTTTACACTCTAAAATACAAGCAACGGGAAAATGATAATATTTACTTTGACTATTTTGTAACAATGTTTGTAACTTTTCTAACACAACAACCACCCCTACCTCGTAATTTGAAATTTCTGTAACAATTCTTCCTGTTTCGTAAACATCACTTTTTCTTCTTCCTCCGTCATGTGATCATACCCTAAAAGATGGAGTAATCCATGTACCGCTAAGAAAGAAATCTCACGTTTTAAAGAATGTCCATAAGAAACAGCTTGTTCCTTGGCTTTATCAATCGAAATATAAATATCTCCTAGTAATCGAATTCCTAAATCGATTGTTTTATTATCCTCTAAAGCAAAACTAATCACATCTGTCGGACGATCTACCCCTCGGTAAGTAAGATTCATCTCATGAATTCTAGGATTATCAATAAAAATAATATTGAATTCGACATTTTCTAATTTTTCTTCTTTCAATACAAAATCAATAAACTCCCGTAACTGTTTCATTTCTTCTTCTAAATCACAACTTGTCTCATTAAAAATTTCAAACGTATTTTTATTTTCCATTATTTAATCACCATCCAGATATATCCAATTAATCCACCAATAAAAATAAGCGCTACTACATTAAGAAACCAATTTTTTCGTAACACTTTCGGTAGACGTTCTTTAATTTTCTGTAAGATAAAGTATACACCATATCCTAACATTCCGCCAATAATATTTAAAATAATATCATCGATATCAAAGATTCGACCAATAATCAACTGTGTAGATTCAATACTAATCGAAGCAAACAAAATCATAAAAAAGGCCGGAATCCATTTATCGATTTTCGTATAGTAACCGACAAAGAACCCATAAGGCACGAATAAAACTAAGTTTCCAATCACATTTTTAAAAAACAAACGACTACCAATAGAATATCTCCCAATCTCTTGAAAAGGAATCAAATTAAAATGCTCATCGGTTAAAGATAAAGAAGGATCTTCAAAAGTAACGATTTGAAATAAACATAAAATATAAATCAAAAAAATCAATTGAAAAGCTTCGCGATAAAAAACAAAAGGTTGTTTATTCTTTACAATATAAGCAATCCGAAGGGAAGAGACGATCAGAATACTGATCAACACCATAGGCCAAGTAAATTCCATCACCCCTTTAATCGTATTATCTAAAGGAGTAATCATAAAAATCACCTAACTTTCTTCAGACTCTTGAAGTGGTTCTTCTTTTATCGGTTGATAATCGGTGATATCCTCTTTTACTTTAAAGAAGATCACTATTACTATTTTACTATCTTCTTCGGTAATTTTCAAACTTTTTTCATATAATATCGTATCTTCTTCCCCAATTTTTTGGCGGAGTTTTTCATTGGCAATACGACTAGCTTCTAATAAAGCTTGTTCTTTACTATAGACGGTATCTTTCTTTATGATTTCTTCTTCTAAATTCCAAGATAATGAAAAGGGTAAAATAGGATTTTTTATCGCAAAAAGTTCTTGTTCATTTTTTTCTTCGTAAGGAGAAAAATCAAACAAGTTCCAATCATTTTGAAACCAATGAAGAGAAAGCGCTTTCTTTTTATTGCCTGTCTTTACTTCTTCACTATAGTGATAAGGAAGTTCAACCGTAACATCATACCACACTTCCGCAAACACTCGACCATCAGCATGAACTTTAGCCATCACAGTATCCTTATTTTTAATTTCCCCACTAACCAAAACATCGCCTTTTTTCACATAGGTACCAGGCGTAACTAAAACACTACCAGTCTTGGCTTCGACAGAAACAATTCTACCCTCTTTTTTCGCCACCAAATCACGAGGAGTATCATCACTTTCATATTCCTTTATTTTTCTCTCTTCTACCTTAACTACATAGGTAACCCCAATTCGTTCAATTTCCATCCATTCGATCTGATCTCGATATTTTTTAATGATATCTTCGACAATTTTCTCTTGTTCGGAAAAACTCTTAACGAAACGATATTTAGTAATTCCTTGAAGTTTTAACTCCTCTAAGATTAAATTTCTAATCTCTTCTTTATTATGAACAACATTAACCTGAAAAATAACATGAGATAAAAAATAAATCAATCCAAGTCCAATAGCTAAACACCCAAAAAAAAGACGATATTGTTTAAAAAAATTTCTAACTCGAATAAGTCCATGTACCCTAATTAATTCTACTTCATATATCGTCTTAATCTCTTTAATCTTATGATAATCTGCTTCCCCTACCCGAATTAATACTGTTTTAGGTCCGTATTCTAAATAAAAAAACTCTATCCCTTGACTATAAAGATTACGAATAAATCGCTTAACATCCTTGCCCGTTATACGAATATCATATTTATTCATCCTGATCAGTCGTTCCCTTAAACTCTATATTTTCGATTTTTCCTACCACTAAGATTTCATCATCTAATAATTTCTGAATACGAAGATTTTGACCTTTAATCACCACAATTCCTTCAGTATAAGAAACAGATATTTTACGATCCTCTAAATAATTGAGCTTTGTATAATTAACTACATCTAACCGCGATTTTAAATATGTGATTCGAAAAGCATTATCCTGAATATAATCTAACAAACGAGACATAGTAATCACCTATTTAAAAGTATGAAAAAAAGGAATAAGTTATACTTAGAACTTAGGTTGTATTATAAATAGTGTTGGTGAATATTTTCACCAATGCTATTTTTGTTTAAATAAAAAGACATAAGTCTGATACAATGTAATTAACACAAAAAAACACTGAAAGGAACAAACTTATGTCTATAAAT
>DVKF01000040.1 GCA_018716115.1 Candidatus Alloscybalousia intestinigallinarum | reverse complement strand
GCTGACTTTACGGCGGAAAGTAATTTTATTCCATGGAATGGCTTTAGTAGTTGTACGCAACGTTTTAGAGTAGTAGATGTTGCAGGCAATGTAAGTGATTGGACGGGCAATCATCATATCCACATGGATACTGAAAGTCCAAGTAAGACAACGGTATTTTTAAATGGCTATATCTCAGGAATTTGGACTAATCAAAACGTTATTCAAGATTTTAATGCTTCAGATAATATTGGGATTGCTTATTATGAATATGCACATAGTACTGGGGTAAGTAGTGGTATACAAGTTTCTAATCCTTGGACAATTAACTGGGATGGAAATTGGAATTTCTATGTTCGAGCAGTCGATCAAGCAGGTAATCGTGGTGCGTGGTCTAATGTTTATACGATAAGACGAAATACCGTTTTGCCAACGGTGGATATTACTTTGCCAAATAATACTCAAAATCAAGTTAGTCTTCAATTAAGTGATGATATTGGCTTGTCTGGATATGCAGTTACTTCTAGTTCTTCTCAACCATCCTCATGGAGCAGCTTATCTTCTACTTCAACAACTACTCCTTATTCTGTTACCCAAAGTACAGCTACCTATTATGCTTGGGTAAAAGACAATGCTGGAAATGTCAACTCTAAGAAGTTTACAATTACTGTCAATAAGCATACTCATACTGATTCTTGTTATACGGATAATAGTTGGACTTGCACAAATAATGTCTTTCAATATGCTGGTACATTTGAAGATTCACGTGGTAAAGGATGGTATTGGAAGTGTACGAGGTGTGGACGAAATATGAATCTTTTCGAATGGCAAGGATATCCTGGAGATACTGTATATTCTTATTGTGGGATGGTTTATACTAATAAAGATTTAACTTGTGGAAAGGTAGAAGGTGCGGTAGAAAGCTATACATTAACTTTTTAAGCTAGAGCCTAGTATTAGGACTAGCTTTTTTCTTTCTTTGATGATACATTAGGATAGGATGGTGGTTTCATGAAAACAAGAGTAAAACCAAAAATTAAACAAGTGACTGAGGCTTCTTTTTTAGATCTTATGCATACGGAAGAATTTTTTCAATTAGAGTTTCTTAAACAAACATATCCCGAAGGAATGATCGTAACTGATTTTAACGAGTGTATCTTTCATGATATTATTTTTCAAAAACATGACTTAGATAAAATTAGTTTTATGGATGTGATATTTTACCATTGTGATTTTTCCAATATTGAATTTGTCGATCGCGCATTTTATCGTGTAGAATTTCATGATTGTAAATTAGTAGGTACTAGTTTTTCTAAAGTTCATTTTTTTGATTGCCTATTTGATAACTGTAATTTACAGTATAGTAATTTTGCGGATTGTAAGTGTAAAGTGATTGAATTTCATCACTGTAATTTTTTAGAAGCTAGATTACAAGGAATGGATTTTTCTGGGGCAATTTTTGAAGAAGACGATTTGTCAGAAGTAGAAATTTATACCACACCAATGCGTGGAATTGATCTTTCTAGTTGTTTAATTGAAGGAATTCGTATCGAGCCGAACTGTTTAAAGGGAATGATTATTTCTCCTTATCAAGCGGTTTTTCTGGTTCAAATTTTAGGAATTAAAGTAAAATAGGTTTTCATCGTCGTTAATTTGTGATAAACTTTATTTATAATCGGAAAGGGGTTCTGTATGAAAAAAATTATGGGTTTATCCATCTTACAATGGATTTTATGTGTTGGTGGGATTGTTGTTTTATCTTCTTTTATTATATTTCCCCCTGTTTTTCGAACTGTTTTTGCGGTTTCTACTGAACCGGGCGAGAATGATCAATCAGATTGGGAAGATCCAGTCAATAATGGTACCTCAACTGGTAGCGACTTAATCGATGACAGTCAGTATGAACGAATTATCTGTACTTATAATGATGAATCAAATACCGATTATCGGGATAGCTTAGGCATTTTATTCTTTCACGAAGATAATCAATTACGGATTGTTTCTGAAACTGTTAATCGGGTTTATCCTTTAGATACCAAAGATAATGAAGCCAAGTTTGCGGAAGCGCAACTTGCCTGTCAAGAAACGCCTACTTCATATCATCAAGTAAAAGGCTTTAACTATGAGTGCTCGACTGGTGGTAATTCCATTTACACAGTAAAAAAATTTGATTTAGCGACCTTTGATTCGACTTCAGTTTCCGCTAGTGATCAAGAAGTGATTACGACCAATTATACCTTAAATCAAAATGTTTCAGAGCTCGCTAGTCAATTAGAAGCAGCAGGATATGTTTGTGAATAATGGATTTTTACTCGAATGAATACTAATAGAGTGAGAATAACGATATTTTCTATCAAAAAATAACGATGAGGAATCGTAAGTAGAGTTCCCGCAAATATCAATAATAAGATCAGAAGAGAATAAGAAATGTTCTCTTTTTCTTTTTTTAACGGGATTACTTTTTTAATTATCTCATGTAAACTCCAAAGACTGAAAACAATAATAAAAAGACTGTTTAAAATTTGCGAGAAAGCCAGAGTCGTTTCTAAATGTTCTAAAATATTTAAAAATGAAATCTTTTTATAGACAATCATTTCGGGGTAAAGATAGATTTTTGTTAATTGAATGCCAAGAATAGAAATTGTGATTAGTAATTCTAAAAAACAAATTAAACTACTATATCTAATCCCTTTAGCGATTGCTTGTTCATATTTCTTTTTTTGACTTAACTCTTCTTTTGGTAACATCGCGATTAAGAAAAAGGGAATAATTAAACTGGAAAAGTAAAGTAAACTTGATTTCGTATTATCTTCAATAGTCGAAGTAAGTAATGGCTTGATATTTTCTAAATTCAGATATTTTAAAGTTCCTATAATTGTCATGATGAAAAGAAATAGATATAGATAAAAACAAATTTCACTTAGTTTTACGATACTAATTATTCCTTTTTTACAGATATAAAGAACCGTTAATAGTAGAGTAACTGTAATGATAATTAATTTGGTCTCTTTTAAAATATAATAATTAATGAAAGTAGAAATTTGATGAATAGAGTAAATTAATTGAGTAAATAAAATGATGATTAACAGGAAAAAGATCAAAAGTTTAGTTTTAGGAAACAGAATTTCTATTTTTCCTAAAATATCTTGTTTTTGATGAAACTGATAGATTCCTTTGATCAGTTGAAAGAAAAGAAGTAGGAAAAGAAAACCAATTAGAATACTTAGAACACTATCGGTATTATTTTGTTTTGCTAATCTTTGAATTCCGGTTGTGAAGAGGAAAGAATTAAAGAGAAAGAAGGTAAGGGTAGTTAGTTCAAATGGAGTAATTTTGTTTTTATTCATCAGTAATCACCTCTTCTAGATAATTATTTTTAATTGTTGGATGAATTTCGATATGAAACTCTAATTTATTTAGGATGTTTTTGTTTTTTTTGTAGTAAGAATAGTTATTTTGATAGATTTTATGTTCTAGTTTTAATAGGTCATATTGTTTTTGTTGATAGGTAGTAAGTAGGTTTAATAGGGCTTTTTTTAGTTCCTTTTGGTAGGTTTTTGGGTGGTTATCAATGGTAGAGTTGATGGTAATCTCGATTTTGTTTTTTTTGGTTGTGATGATGGTTTCATTTTCATAGACGGTAATTCCTTGAAAAGAAGTTTTTTCGATTTTATTGCTTAGAAAATTATATAAAATGGCTTCTTCGTTAGATAAACTACCATAGAGTTGATTATCTTTAATCAGAGTAAATCCTTCTAGAGATAGTGTATCTTCTAGTTTGATGGTGGGGAGAATGGTATTGTGATCGATTAGGATATCTTTTAAAAAGGTTTCAAAATCAATAGATCGAGTAGTTCCAGATTCTTTTTGATTGATGAGAATGAGTTTATTGATTTCTTCGGCAGTAATTTCTTGATTAAATAAGTCTTCTAGGTTATTTTTGATGGTAACAATCTGGAAGTTGTTGCGGTATTCACTGTTTGTTAAGAAGTGTTTAATCATCGTGGTTAATTGTTGATCGATGATATTTTCGGTAATTACTAATAGATTCATGTGCGATAGATAGATTTTTTTACTATTTTGAATATAAATATTTTCAAAAGCTTCTTCAAGAGATTTTCCGGTTGCGTGATAGGTTTTATATTTGTCTTTATTTTCTTGGTTATCTCTATCGGCGATAATTGTTGTATAGACAATAAATTCTTCGTTTTGATAATCGAGTCCTAACATACTAGTAATTCCTAAATCACTTAATTCTGTATAAGCGTTACAACTAGTAGTCAACAATAGAATAAACACGAGAGTAATAATTTTTTTGGTCATATTATCGTCCCCTTATCTGATTCTTTTTCGTGAGTAATGGATTACGTTTTTTTATTGTTTTTGGATTACTGAGACGGATGAAACTGTCTTTTTGTTCATAGAAAATAAATGGGGCAAACGGAGCAAGATAGGGTTTGTTGAAGGCGTTGATACTACATAGTTTAGTAGTTAGAAGAATAATGCCTAAAAATATTCCATATATACCTAGTAGAGTAGCTAGGATCATAAAGATAATTCGCCACCATCTAATTGCGGCGGTTAGTTCAATTGAGGTAAATACTAATCCGGATATCGCGCTGATTGCTACGACAATAATCATAATTGGGGAGATGATTCCGGCACTGACAGCAGCATCCCCTAATACTAAACCACCTAGGATAGAGACAGCGGTTCCCATAGTAGAAGCCATTCGCATATCACTTTCTCTTAGTATTTCAAAAGAAATGGTCATGAGTAGTGCTTCTACCAAAGCGGGAAAAGGAACGGTTTTTCGTTGCGCAAGGAAATTTACGAGTAGATCTGTTGTAATGGAATCATAATTATGAGTAGTAATCGCAATATAGTAAGCGGGGATTAAAATCGCAATGAAAAAGGCAACTAATCGTACTAAGCGAATGAAGGTAATATTAATTGGTTTTTGATAATAATCGTCGGGAGTATGAAAAAAATCAATAAAGAAACAGGGAAGAATCAAAGCATAAGGACTGTTATCAATCATGATGATAATCTTTCCTTCTAGTAGAGCCATACCCGCTAAATCAGGTCTCTCTGTTGTCATAATGGTTGGGAAAATTGCCGATTCCTGATTGAGATATTGTTTTAGATAACTACTATCGATAATGCCATCTATATTGATTTTATTTAGTTTTTTTTCAATTTCTGTAATTAATTTTTTTTCCGCAATATTCTGCATATAAAGAATACCTACTTTGGTTTGTGTCTGTTTCCCAATCATGAGTGTCGAAGTCCAAAGATTACTTGTTTTTAATCGTTTTCGTAATAAGCCTAAATTGGTATTAAAGTTTTCTGTAAAGGCATCTTTTGGTCCACGAATAGACACTTCTGCTTCTGCTTTACCTATTCCTCGATCGAGAGATGCTCTAATTTCCATTCCGAAGCAACTGTCATCCGGTAAGATAAAGATGACATATCCATTCCATAATTTGGTTTGTAAGTCAGTATAATCTTCAATTTTTTTGATATTGTGACTAGGTAATGAATTATAAAAGAAAGTGTAAAGATCAGTAGTAATCGTTATCTTTTCATCAATAATTTTCGCTAAATTTTTTAAGATTAACTCACTGACATTTTCTCCGCTAATTAATACTTCACTATAAACTAAAGTAATATTTTGACCTTGAATATTGATGGTTCGATAGATAATATCATCGGCATTATTCGTATCTATTTGTAAACGTGTAATCATGATTTTTCCCTCTCTTTATTTTAGTATGGATAAAGTTACCCGAAAATAGTCATTTCTCTTTTCAAAAATGAAAAAATATGTTAAAATAAGCATCACTTTTTAAGGGAATTTAATCATAAAAAAACGAATGGTGATTGGGAAAGGGACAAGATTTACCATTAAGGTTATATATGATCGATGATAATGGCTATTATTTTGATTTTCAAATTACTTTTGAAGAAAATAGACGGAAATTATTTTATTTGATTAATGATATCATCGCTAACTTTATCTTTTGTTATGCCAAGTCTTTGAAAAAAAACATCCGTGAAATGATTTTTACCCCTTATTTAAAGAGTGAAGATAGTTTTTCATTATTGAAAAGAGAGAGTAGAAATTATTCTTCACTTCAAGATTATTTATTAGATAAAGTAGAATTCGTAAAAAGGAGAAAAATTTAAATGAAAAATTGGCTTAGAATCAATGAGAATATGTATTATTTTGATTCTCAAGAAAAGGGACAGGGCGGTCGTACAACGGGAACAGTTTATCATCTTTGTCAAGATAATGTAGATTTGGCCGTTAAGCTTTATTTAAATCTTGATGAGGTAGAAGATTACCCTGATTTAGAGACTATCACTTATTTTGGGGTGATTTCTTCTCAGGTATTACCGGTTGTTGTTAGTCATTCTCCGGTATTTGATCAAGAAGGAGCTTATATCGGCTGTTCAGCACCTTTCTTATATGAATCAAAAGGAAATACAAGCGATCTTTTATGTAATTTACCGAAAAAGGAAGTGTTTTCTTATCTACATTCTTTAAATCAAACTATCGATATTTTTACGGATCTTCATATTCAATTATGTGATTGGGCAATTTATAATCTTCGTTTTGGAGAAAATGTAAGTTATCAGTTACCTTTTTCTTTGTATATGATCGATGATAGTTTCTACGAACAATGTGATGATCAAACGACAAAAGATTTATATTTAATTAATCGAATGGAAATGAACCATTTGATTGCTTCTATTGCGGATGAGTTTTTAAGTGCTAGAGAAGATATCTTACCTAAAGTAGAACGGGAATATGTAAAGAGGTATGAACATGTGAGTGATTCGCTTCGTCTTTTAGAAAAAGATTGTGAACCATATGCGACATTAGGAGAATTCTTTTCTTCGGTTCATCAAAAGGGAATTCAAAAACAGAAAAGAATGTCGTGATAAAAAGTAAGTTGTAAAGTGAGAGTTTGTAACATGCTAAGTTTTGTCAATCCTTCTTTTTTATGATACAATAAGAAAAGATAAGGAAATTTTAGGTGGTAATATGGATCAAGAAAAAGTTGGACAATTAATTAAAGAGCTAAGAATGAAACACCATTTAACGCAAGCAGAATTTGCTAAACGTTACCATGTTACTTATCAAGCAGTATCGAAATGGGAAAATGGAAAAAATATGCCCGATTTAGCGCTCTTAAAACAGATTTGTGCTGATTTTCAAATGGATATCGGTGATTTTCTTGATGGCGAAATTACAGTAAAGGAATCTCCCAAGTCCAAAAAATCTAAAAAAGTAAAGATAGGAATTGGGATCATTGGAATTTTTATTTTCTTCTTACTTATTGGGGGATATTTTTTCCTTTTTCAAAACGATGATTTTGAATTTAAAACGTTATCTACTAGTTGTAGTCATTTTACAATATCGGGTAGTTTAGCTTATAATCGAAGTAATTCTCATTTATATATTTCTAATATTGATTATTGTGGTGGCGAAGATCATACATTATATCAAGAGATCAGTTGTGTCTTATACGAAGTTCAAGAAGATAGTACGACGAAGATTTCTGAAGCGAAATATGAAGGCGAAGGGATGATTACGTTAGAAGAATATCTTCGTGGGATTGATTTTAAAATTGATGATTTTTCTAGTGACTGTTCGCGTTATTCGGAAGGAAGTTTATATTTAGAAATCAATGCTTCTAATTCTTTAGAAAAAATAACTACTTATCGCATTCCACTATCGTTTAATGACCGTTGTACGAAGTAACTCAACTTATGCTTGAGTTTTTTTCAACTTCTTGTTTATTGCTTTTTTTAATGGCTCTTTTTTATAATGGAGTTGTTAGGAGGTTAAACATGAAAAAAAAGAGACAAATAAAAATATGGGTTTTGGTTGTTGTTATCCTTGCGATTATTTTAGTGATTAGTGGAGGAATTACGCTTTATGCTCACTTGCATTCGATTAATCATCAAGAAGTCGCTTATGTAGAGAGTATGGTAGAAAAGCAACAACACTTAGAAGAAGACTTTGATTTAGATGGATTTACGATTGATAACGCTAAGGTGATTTTAAATCCTTATGGAAATTCTCCACTTACGGCATTGATTGCGTTTGATACAAAAGAAGAAGTTGAAGTCAAGGTAACGATTCCAGGAAAAGATGAATCAACGACTTATACGCATACTTTTGATCAGACAAAAGAACATCGTTTACCGATCTATGGTCTCTATGCTGATACGATAAATCAGGTAAAAGTAGAATATGAGGAAGAGGGAAATTTAGTTTCTAAAACGATCGAGATTGAAACCGAAGCGTTACCTGATGATATGATTATTCCAGAAGATGTTTATGCGGATAAAGAGAAATTAGGTAATGATCTTTATTTTTATACCCCATCTAGTTCAGGATATACTTGTGCTTATGATGTGAATGGGGATGTTAGATGGTACTTTACGAATTATGCTCTTTGGAAGATTGATCGCTTAGAGAATGGTCATCTCTTAGTTAGTACTGAACGACTTGTTAATTCGCCATATTATATGACGGGATTATATGAGATGGATTTGTTAGGTAAAATTTATACGGAGTATAGTTTAGAAGGTGGCTACCATCACGATTATTATGAGATGCCTAATGGTAATTTGTTAGTTGCTAGTGATGATTTTAATAACAATGATGGTACGGTTGAAGATTATATTGTCGAACTTGACCGGAAAACGGGAAAAGAAGTTAAACATTTTGATTTGAAAGATATTTTACCAATGGAAGATGGAAGAAGTGAAAACTGGTCTTCTTACGATTGGTTCCACAATAATTCTGTGTGGTACGATGAAGCTACTAATTCCATTACCTTATCTGGAAGACATCAAGATGCGGTAATTAATATTGATTATGAAACTGGTGAATTAAACTGGATTATTGGCGATCCTACAAATTGGAGCGAAGAGTATCAGAAATATTTCTTTACCCCAGTAGGAGATGATTTTGAATGGCAATGGAGTCAACACGCAGCGATGATTACGCCTGAAGGATATGTATTTATCTTAGATAACGGAAATAATAAATCAAAAATTAAAGACGAATATGTACCAGCTGATGCGAGTTACACTAGAGGAGTTATGTATAAAATCGATACCGATAAGATGACTATCGAACAAGTATGGGAGTATGGAAAAGAACGTGGTAGTGAATTTTATTCCCCTTATATTTCTGATGTTGATTATTTAGGAAAAAATCATTATATTGTCCATTCTGGTGGGATTGTTTATGTAGATGGTAAAAATTCTAATCAGCCAGCTGGATTTAGTGAGGGGGCTGAATTATTGTCAGATACTGTTGAGTTAATCGATGATGAAGTGGTTTTTGAACTAAAGTTACCAACCAATAATTATCGGGTAGAAAAGATGAGTTTATATACTGATCAGGATAAATTTTCTACCGAAAAAGCAAAACGTTTAGGTAGTTTAGGAAAAACAGAAGTTACTCGTACTGAGACTGGCGCTATTCTTTCTAGTCGAAAGATAGATGATACTTATCAAAGTCATGATGTTACGCTTGAACGAGAAATTGATCGTTTAGTTGTCAAAGGACAATTTAAACGGGAAAACGAAGTCGAAGTCGTTCTTTATCAGAATTTACACTCTAATATTTATCAAGTTCGGGTAAGTAAAAAGCCATATACAGCGTTATGTGTAGATATCTTTACCGAAGAAGAAACTGAAAATGGAATCTCTATTACGAAATATATTAATGCGGAAGGGTTAAGTGGTAAGTATTCTATTTACCTTAGAATAGATGGTGTTTTATACGATACAGGAGAATATGTAGAATTTTAGGAATAGTCAAATATTCCTTTTTTCTTAGGAAAAACTAGTTAACTTCTTTTCACTAGTTGATGGTTTTGTTATAATGATAACAGGATAATTGAGGTGAAACGATGAAAAAAAAGATAACGATTTTGCTTATTATAGGTTGTTTACTTGTGATTGGGTTAATTATGGGTGGAAGTTATGCTTATTTTAGTAGTTATGATACTTCGGAATCGCAAATGGTGAAAGTAGGTATGTTAGAAATTACTTATGAAACAGGGCAAGATATCCAGATGGAAAATGCACTACCAGTTGCCGATGAATCTGGTGCTTCTACTCATCAATTTACGATTAGAAATACCAATGATCAAGCCATTAACTATAATATTAGCTTGGTCGATATTTCTCTTCAAAAAGACGGGAAAGATGTTTTTTCTAACAACTTAATATGGGGATTATATAAAACCGATTCTACTTACCAACAATCAGAATTGATCAAGTATGGAACTTTTTCTTCCCCTAGTGGTTTCTTATCTGGAGATAAAGAATTGGTAATCAAAACAGATTTACATTTAGAAGCAGGCGAAAGTCAGAGCTATTGTTTAAAGATTGGTCTTTTAAACAGTACTTTTCTTCAAAATAAAGATGCTGGAATGGACTTGTCTACAAAGATTCAAGTAGATACATATGATCGGGTAGAGCCAGTCAGTAAACAGTCATTGTTTAATACTGAGCCTTTTGGTAGTTCAGAGTTTCAAGATGTTAAGTCATTAGTTACTAGAATTGTTTATCAGAATCGGATTAATCCAATCAGCAATGCCTTATTTACTGTTGATGCTTCTTTCAATCAAGATGGTTCTTGTATGACTTATTTGGTAGAAAATCAAGAGGAAACTGGAACATATACGATTTATATACAAGGAAATGATGAAATATATTTGCCAGAATCAAGTGCCGGCATGTATAAAGAAATGGTAAAGCTTGAAGAAATCGTCAATATGGAATTGTTAAATACTTCTCGAGTGGTATATATGGCTGAGATGTTTGCGGGCTGCTTAGAATTAACGAGCCTTGATTTATCGAACTTTGATACCTCGAATGTGGTTACGATGTGGGGTATGTTTGCTCAATGTAGAAAATTAACGAATTTAAATATCGATAGTTTTGATACTTCTAAAGTTACTAGCATGGCTTGGATGTTTGAAAATACAGCTTTAACGGGAATTGATCTTTCTCATTTTGACACTTCGCAGGTAGCAGATATGAGTGGTATGTTCTATAATAATCAAAATTTAAAATGGATAGATGTTTCTAGTTTTAATACTTCTAAAGTAGAAAACATGCGACAGTTTGTCGATGGTTGTGTTAATCTAACAAATTTGGATCTTTCTCATTTTAATGTTTCTAAGGTAACCAATGTTACTTGGATGTTTAGAAATTGTACAAGTTTAGCTAGAATCAATTTTGATAATACTATTTTTTCAGATGATACTAGTACGTTTGAAGTGTTTTTAGGTTTAAATCCTAATGTTTATATAATAGTAGAAAATACTACTGCGCAAGAAGGAGTAACTTATCTTTTAAATCAGAATGGTATTACTACAGCGACTGTAGTGGTTGCTAATTAAGATTTATGATTATTGGTTATTATTCTGATAACCGAAAAGTTTTAGTATAATAAGATATATTGGTGAGAAGTATGAAGAAGTACAAATTAAAAAATTTAAATATATTTTTATTTACTTTATTAATATTGATGTATTTAGAAATTGTTTTTAGGCTACTAACTAAAGGTGCAGTGTTTAATATTAGTTTGTTGTATGTATTTTTATATAGCGTATTTACAACTTTACTTATTTGTTTTTTCGCAACATGGGGTAGTAATCGAGTAAATAAAGGTATTTATTATGTAACTCTTTTTGTGATTACTTGTATCTTTGTATTACAGTTATGTATTTTTAAGATGTTTGGTTTTTATTTTGATTTATCCCTTTTAAGTGCTACCGATCAAGTGATGAGCTTTACGGGAGATGCTTTGAAACTTATTTTCAAAAATCTATTGGGAATATTACTCTTGTTTTTACCATTTATCGGATTATTGATTTTTCATCGGAAATTCGTCATTGATAAACAGGATGGGAAAGGACATATTGGGTTTTTGTCTAGCTGTATTATCATTTACATGATATTTATCGGTTCTCTTTATCTAAATGGTAATGAGATTAATTCCGCAAGAGAGTTATATTTTCAGGTAAGTAATCATGAACTCAATATTCGAAAATTTGGGGTTCTTAATGCTTTTCGAATCGATATAAAAAGAACGGTATTTGGTTTTGAAGGGAAACTAAATATTACGGATGATGATGTCAATCAAGATGTTGATGAAAATGGTGATAAAGATGTTAATCAAGATGATTCTGATGAAGAGAATAATGAGGAAAAACCAGAATATGAGTATAATCGTTTAGATATTGATTTTGCTTCTTTAATCGCCAAAGAAAGTGATAGTACGATTCGGATGATGCATGAGTATTTTCAAAAGGAAACAGGGACACTACAAAATGAGTATACGAACTATTTTAAAGATAAGAATTTGATTTTATTCATGGCAGAAGGTTTTAATGAAATTGCGGTTAGACAAGATATTACGCCTACTCTTTATCGGTTAGTGAATAGTGGCTTTAAATTTAACAACTTTTATACTCCATCAATTAGTAGTACCATTGGTGGTGAGTTTCAAGAGCTTACCGGGTTAGTGGCTGCATCTGGATTTTTACCTTTTTGGAAGAGTGGGGAAAATGCCTATCCTTTTGGTATTGCTACTTCTTTTCAAAAGATGGGATATCAGACTTATGCTTATCATAATCATACATATACTTTTCAAAATCGTAACAAGTATTTAGCGTCTTTAGGCTTTGATCATTATTTGGGTTGTCGTAATGGTTTAGAAAAGCGAATCAATTGTAATCGCTGGCCGGAATCGGATGTAGAAATGATCGAGGGAACAGTTACTGATTATTTGGGTAAGGATGAACCGTTCATGGTTTATTATGTTACGGTCAGTGGACATGGTGATTATACGTTTAGTTCTAATGCGATGGCTAGTAAACACAGAAATGATGTGGCAGGATTAAATTATTCAGAGAAACCTCTTGCTTATTTGGCGGCGCAAATTGAACTAGATCAAGCACTAGAGTTACTAATTGAAAAACTAACAGAATCAGGCGAACTTGAAGATACCGTAATTGCGTTAGTGGGAGATCATTATCCATATTATTTATCTCTTGATGAAGTCAATGAACTAGCGAGCTACGAAAAAGATAGCGTAGTAGAAATTAATAGAAGTAATTTTATCTTATGGAATAGTGAAATGGAAACGATAACGGTAGATAAAGTGGGTAGTCAAATCGATGTATTACCGACAATTTATAATTTGTTTGGCGTAGAGTATGATTCGCGACTCATTATTGGTAAAGATATATTAAGTACTGAACCAGGCGTTGCGATATTTGCGAATTCTTCATGGGTAAGTGATCAGGGAACTTACTATGCTAGTAGTGGTGAATTTGTAAGTCGTGATGGAATTAGCGTAGATAGTGATTATGTAAGAAAAATGAATAATATCGTTAGTAATAAGATTTTACTCAGTAGATATATTATGCAATATGATTATTATCGAAGAGTTTTAGGAGAATAGAAAATTTCTTTCTTCATTTGGAAGCAGAGATGCTTCTTTTTCATGGCGCAAAGTCTGGTTTTCCTGTATAATAGTAGGTGAGTGTGATTAGTCAATGGAAGAAGAAATCAAAAAACAAGATGAATATGAAGTTACGATTACGAAACAAGATCATTTTGGCGATGGCATTGCCAAAATTGGGGACAAGCTTGTCTTTGTTAAACACGGCTTAACCGGAGATCGTTGTCGTATCGTGATTACCAAGGTGAAGAAAACTTTTCTTTTCGCGAAGATAAAAGAGATTATTCAACCTTCTTCAGAAAGGGTAAAGCCAATTTGCCCACATTATGAAGAATGTGGTGGTTGTAGTTTGATGCATCAAGACCTTAAACATCAACTGATTTTTAAAGAAAACAAAGTCCGTGAGCTTTTTTCCAGGTTTGCGGGAATCTCTGATTTTGAAATAGAAAGTATTTGTCATGGTAAACCGATTCATTATCGAAATAAAGTAGTCTTTCACGGCTTGTTGAATGGTCAACTTGGTTTTTATCAAGAAAAAAGTCGCGATTTAACCCCAATTTCGCAGTGTCTATTGGTCGACGAGGAAATCAATCGTGTTTATCAACGGGTTCGCAGTTATTTGGCTACTTATCCAGATGAAGAAATAAAAGAATTGATGATTCGAAAAACGAGTTTAAACGAAATGATGTTGGTGGCAAAGGGAAGAGTCAATCAAGAATCGTTTTGTTCCTTCCTTTCTAATTTGTCTTTAACCTCTATTCTTTTAAATGGCCAAGTGGTATCGGGAAAACCTTATATTACCGAAAAAATCTTTGATTTACAGTTTCGGATTTTACCAGATGCTTTCTTTCAGGTAAACTATGAAATGATGCTTGCTTTGTATCAGAAAGTAATCGATTATTACCGAGATAAACACTATCATAAGGTTTTAGATTTATATTCAGGTACTGGGACAATCGGGTTATTACTTACTCCATATGTTCAGGAAGTAATTGGGATTGAAGTGGTTGAAGATGCTGTTCGAGCCGCTAAAATGAATCAAGAAATCAATCAGGTAAATAATATTTCATTTATTCATGGAAAAGTAGAAGACTATATCGAAGAGTTTAAACAGATTGATTCTTTGGTTGTCGATCCACCACGGAGTGGATTGGATAGTAAGACGATTACGACAATTCTTCGTATTTTGCCAGATAGTATCGTATATGTTTCTTGTGATCCCGTTACGCTAGCGCGCGATTTAAAGATACTACTTTCCGCTTATCAACTTGCTCATGTTCATTTGGTGGATATGTTTTCTAATACTTATCACGTTGAATGTGTGTGCGTGTTAAATAGATGTAAATAAAGAAGAAATTGATTGTTCTGTAGATGTCAAGAAAGGGTAAAAGCTTACTAGTTTTTGAAAAATCAAATGATTATTTGAGATTTTAGGTTTATTTATTAAGGTAGTTCTATAGTTAGTTTTATTAGTAAAATCATAAATAATAATAAAAATAAAACAGAAAATATGATATTATTTGATTAGATTATAATTTGCGATTAAAAATACAAAGATATCAATAAAATATACTTATTGAAAGGATGATTATGATGCCAGAAGAAACTTTTAAACCGATTATTGATATGATAGAAACTAGAAGAAGTAACGCTTATAGGAAAGTTAACGAAGAATTAATTTCTCTGTATTGGGACTTTGGAAAATTTGTAAGTGAAATGTTGGAACAAAGTAATTGGGGAGAAGGAATTGTTGATAGATTAGAAGAATTTACGAAAAATCATTATCCTACAATGAAAGGATTTAATAGACGTGGAATATATAGAATGAAACAATTTTATGAAACCTATAAGGATAATGAAATTGTCTCACTATTGGTGCGACAAATTAGCTGGACGAATAATTTACTTATAATGCCTAGTACAAAAACATGAGAAGAACGTGAATTTTATATTAAAATGACATATTTAAATCAACTATGCACAGAACCAATACCTATCACATAGAAACTATTACTGTTTTAGAAAGGAAGAATACTTTGGAGTTTGATCGTTATGATATATTAGTTAACCGGCTTCATCCTTATCGAGAAGAAGATTATCAAGGTAGAGAAATGGTAGAAACAAAAGATATCGAGGGTAATTTAATCAAGGTGGAAAAAGAAGCCTATGAACATTATTTGCTTTTTCAAAAAAAGTTACAATCTTTAGGGATCGAGGTTTCCATCTCTAGTGGATATCGAACACTAGAGGAACAACAACAAGTTATCGATGAGTTTTATTCTCGTTATCCGAAAGAAGAAGCCGATAAAATGGTTGCTCCGGTTGGAGCGAGTGAACATCATACAGGACTGGCTTTAGATATTACGGTACGAACGCATGATGATTATTTATCTAATCAATTAGATAATGAAAAACAAGGAAATTACGACAAGCAGTATCAAATAATGGAGACAGTTTGTCGCGATTATGGATTTATTTTGCGATACCCAAAAGAAAAAGAAATGTTAACGGGAGTTAGTTATGAACCTTGGCATTTTCGTTATGTTGGGTATCCGCTCTCTAAAGAAATTATGGATCATCATCTAACTTTAGAAGAGTATTTAGAAGAAAAATGTTTAGTGGAGGAATGAAATGAAAAAAATAGGTTTAATGTTAGTCATCCTTTTAACCGGTGTTTTTATGGTAACTGGATGTGGAAAGAATGAATATTTATCAGGAAAAGTAAATGTCGAAATCGAAGTAGAAGATTATGGGACGATTGCGCTAGAACTCGATGCGGATGAAGCACCAATTACAGTAACCAATTTTGTCGACTTAGTCGAAGAAGGATTCTATGATGGTTTAACTTTTCATCGAATTATCGATGGCTTTATGATTCAAGGTGGTGACCCTAATGGAGATGGTACGGGTGGTAGTAGTCGAACGATCAAAGGAGAATTTTCTTCTAACGGTGTAGATAATTCCATCGATCATGTGCGTGGCGTAATTTCGATGGCCCGTTCTAGTTTGCCAAATAGTGCTTCTAGTCAATTCTTTATCGTTCAACAAGATAGCCCACATTTAAATGGTGAGTATGCTGCTTTTGGACATGTAACAAGTGGAATGGAAATTGTCGATGAGATCTGTGAGGATGTGCAAGTAGAAGATGCAAATGGTACGGTTCTTCCAGAAAATCAACCAGTTATTACGTCAATTAAGGTTGTAGACTAATGGAAAGGAAAGTGGTAAATCATCCCTTTCCTCCTTTTGTTCCCGAAGGGGCCAAGATATTAATTTTAGGAAGTATTCCTTCTGTGGTATCTCGAAAAGAAGGCTTTTACTATATGCATCCAACTAATCGTTTTTGGAAAGTGTTAGCCTGTTTATATGTGGAAGAAGTTCCTGAGACAATAGAAGAAAAGAAAGCATTTTTAACTCGGCACCAGATTGCCTTGTGGGATGTGATTGCTTCTTGTCAAATTCACGGATCGAGTGATGCTTCGATTACTGATGTCCAAGTCAATGATATTCAGTCATTACTTGATACTACCCCGATAAAGCGAATTTTTGTGACAGGAAAGCGGGCGTATGATTTATATCAACGGTATCTTTACCCACAGTTGAGGCAAGAAGCAATTTTACTTCCTTCTCCCAGTTCAGCTAACGCTACTTGTTCGTTTTCTCGCTTAGTTCAAGCTTATTCCGTAATTAGAGAGGAGAATTTAATATGATGTTAATTCCTGTTCATCAAAAGATGAATATCATCGACTTTTTATTAGAAAATACAGATTATTCGAAAAAGAAAATTAAGAGTTTACTGAAATTTCGGGCGATTACTTTAGAACATGGTAAAGTACTTTCTCACGAGGATTTGGTACGTGAAGGACAAACGGTAGTGGTTTCTACGGAGAAAAAAGAAACCAAAATCGGTAATATTGAGATTATTTATGAGGATGAGAATTACCTAGTGGTCGATAAACCGAGTGGGATGTTGACGGTTTCTACTGATAAAGAAAGAAACAGAACCCTTTATCATTTAGTCAGGGAATATGTTCATCAGAAAGAAAAGAAAGAGAAGATTTTTATCGTTCATCGACTTGACCGAGAAACCTCAGGCTTAGTTTTATTCGCTAAGGATGAGAAACTGAAACAAAAATTACAAGAAGATTGGGAAAATGTTGCTCTAACTAGAGAATACACCGCAGTAGTTAGTGGTATTTTAGAAGAAAAAGAAGCAAGATTAGTTCATTATTTAAAAGAAAATCAACAACATAAAGTATATGTTAGTCCTGTAAATAGTGGGAAAAAGGCGATTACGGATTACCAAGTGCTTGCTGAAGATAAAAACTCTTTATTAAAGCTTTCCCTATCGACTGGTCGTAAAAACCAAATTCGCGTTCAATTATCTTATCTCAATCATCCGATTATTGGCGATTTAAAATACGGAGGCTGTAAAGCAAAACGTCTATATTTACATGCCAGTAAATTAGTGATTTGTGATCCATTTACTAAGAAAAAATTTACTTTTGTTTCTAAGCCACCTAGAGAATTTAAACGAGTACTTTCTATTTAATGATTACTTGTGATTCACAAAACACATAAAATGTTTTATACTTATAATGGAGGGTAGATATGGAATATTTAAAGGATAAAATAAAAGGATTATTTGTTAGTTCACTTATTTCCTCAATCATTATGCTTGTTTTAGGTATTCTATTACTGATTGAACCAGATTTTATTCTAGGAACGATTTCTTTTATTATCGGTCTAGTTATTCTAATTCCTGGAATTGTTTCTTTAATAGATTATTTTAAAAATAAGTATAACGCTAATTTAATTGTCGGAGTGATTGCTTGTATCCTAGGATTTGCTTTTATTTTTAATTCTGAGTTTGTAGTTAGTATTTTACCATTTGTATTGGGCATTTATTTTATTATTAGCGGGATTAGTAAATTACAGTATGGTCTAACTCTACGTAGTAATCAAGTACCTAATTACATGCGAGCAATTATTGCGTCTATTTTAACTTTGGCTTGTGGTATTTTATTGATGATTAATCCTTTTGGTGGCGCAATTGCGTTTACACAAGTAGCAGGAATATTTACAATTGTTTACGCAATTTTAGATATTTATAATGCTTGTTTTATTCGTAAAGAAATGAAACAAGTGATAAAGAAAATAGAAAAGTAGGGGGATTATGAATAGTAAAAATCATGGAAAACAAACCATTACGAATGATGAAAAATTAAAACGGTTAAAGATAAGAAAAATTTTGTGGTATGGCATTATTTTCTTTGGTTTATTAACCATCCTTTTATCACTTTTTTCTCTATTTCGTAATTGGTCACCCCTCTATGCGGTTATCTGTTTCGTCATTGAAGCGATACTTTCTAAATGGCGAAATAGTATCGACCCAGAAATAGGTAAGAGGAGTTGAATAAAATGAAAAAAAGATGGGTAAAGAAATTAAGGAAAATACGGGGGACTTTGACAAGTACATTAGTCATTATATTTATTATTTTGATTGTGGTTTTGGTAGGATTAGCGATTTTTACCGGGTATCGTTTATCTAGAGAAAGAAATGAAGATTTTTCTAATTATGAAGAACAGTTTTTAGAAAAAGTGGTTCTTTTAGTCGATAATTGTCTTTATGGGGATGAGAAAAATGCTCTTTGTTCAAAATATGTTTTACCACGTAATACTGGTAGATATGAATTCTTCTATTTACAGGATTTAGTTGATGGAGGGCTCTTAGAGTCATTTACGAATCCTTATGATAAGAGTGAAAAGTGTGATCTAGAGTCTTATGTTTATGTCGACAGTCGTTCTGATACTACGAATTCTTCTTATGGTTATGATTTAGATTATCACGTATGTTTGATGTGTGGCGATAAGAAGAGTAAAGAGTGTTTAGATAATTATCAAGAGGAAGAAAAATATGATCTAGCTTGTGAGATCGCGTACGATCAAGAAGGTACTCAACCTTATCAAGGAGAATGGACAGATCAACCATTATATTTAATCGTAAAAGCAAGTGGAGATGTTTCTTCTAAGGTTTCTCAATTCTACTATTATATTGGGGATGAAGCCGCTTATAGTGATGGTACGATGACAACTGATCTTGAAGGAGTAGCTCTATTAAATCGCAATGTAGCTAGTCAATATATTACTGTAGAATCTTACGATGAAAAGGACAACAAAGCTACAGCTAGTTGTGGAAATTACCCAGTTCGTATCGATAAAGATACTTTGAATTATGTCATTATTACTGGGGTATTAAGTAATGCCAATCGTGATTTAGTCGCCAATGGTGATTATAGTCCAATGGAAGTAATCCTAGAAGCTAATACTGATCCTTTAGATAGTATTTCTGGTTTTACTTATACGTGGTATCGTAATAACGAAGTATTTAAAGAAACAACTACACCTACCATTACCGTTGATCAGGATGGTGCTTATTCAGTCGAAGTAACTAACGCAGTAGGAAAACAAAAAGTGACTTCAGAACAATTTATTGTTTATATAGATAAAGAGAAACCAAAGGTTAAAGTATTAGAAGATACTCTTACTTTAGATTTTGGACAAGACTATGATTTTAGAGATAATCTAGAAGTTACTTTTGGTTCAAGTGGCGGTACTTATAGTTGTGATCCTTCTAATAATAATTATTTAGGAACGGAAGATCAAAAGATTACTTGCATCGCTACTGGCAAGAATGGTTTAGAAACCAAGGTTACTTTCCAAGTAAAACGCGAACAGTAATTATGGGAAAGTATGGGATTAGGAAAAAAAGTCTTTCTATTTTTCTAATTTCGTGTATAATGAAATTAAGTTTAAATATGATTTAAACAGAAAATGATATAATATGAGGAGAGAAGATAAAATGAAAAAGAAAACGGCAGTAATTACTGGACTTACAGTAACAGGAGTAGCGGCGTTAGTCGGTGCTGGTGTTGCCTTAAAAAAGAGAAAAAAGAAAAAGGGAAATGTCAACGTAGAAAAATTGGTGGCGGACTATAACGACAATCATGGTAATAACGGACGTATTTCTTCTTCTAAGAAAAAAGGAGAAGACGATGAAGAAGAACATGAACAGTCTCGTAAATATATAATGTTGAAAAAATACACAAAAGCAGATCTTTCGCAAAATAAATAAAAATAGGGACTAGTTAAAAAGAAATTAACTAGTTCCTTTCTTTTTTGGGTATATTAATAAGGAATAGGAGGGGCTTTATGGAGAAAAAGTGGTTTCAACAGGAAGTGACTGATATTTATCAAGAACTTTCTACTAGTGAACAAGGGCTCACACATCAAGAAGCAAAGAAACGCTTAGCGCAATATGGGCGTAACGAATTGCCGAAGAAAAAAACAGATGGGTTTTGGAAATTGTTTTTTAAAGGAATTTTAGATCCCATTGTTTTATTGTTATTGGTTACGGTAATTTTTTCGTTGATTATTCATGAATATGTCGATGCGATTGCGATTGGATTTATCATTTTGATTGATCTATTGCTAGGGGCTTTTCAGGAATGGAAAGCAGAGAAGAATGCTGAAGGACTAGCTAATTTGATTCGTGTTCGTTGTAAAGTATTACGTGATGGTAAAGAAGTAGAGATTGATTCTAGTGAGTTAGTGGTTGGAGATATTGTCTTATTAGAATCAGGAAATAAAATCAGTGCTGATTTACGACTAATCGATTGTCATAATTTACAGATTGATGAGTCGGTGTTAACAGGAGAGAGTTTACCCGTTGTTAAAAATAATCTTCTATTCACCGGTGAAGTGAATTTAGCGGATCGCAAGAATATGGCTTATGCGGGAACTAGTGTAGTTACTGGGCGGGGCAAAAGTGTCGTTGTCGCAACTGCGATGGATACAGAGATTGGTGCGATTGCGTCTCGGGTAAATAACACGAAAGAAACCAAATCTCCCCTTACGATTCGGATGGATAAGTTTTCTAAACAAATTAGTTTATTAATTATTGTTATTGCGATAATTATCACGATCTTATTATTTTATAAAGGAGTACCAGGTACGGAGATTTTCCTTTCCGTCATTGCCTTATCGGTTTCGGCTATGCCAGAAGGGTTACCACTTGCGCTTACGATGGCATTAACGATTGCTTCTAATCGGATGGCAAAGAAAAATGTCATTGTCAAGAAGTTGAATGCGGTCGAGAGTCTAGGTAGTTGTACTGTAATCGCTTCCGATAAGACGGGGACGCTTACTGTCAATGAACAAACAGCGAAGAAGATTCTATTACCTAATGGAAATAGTTATACGGTTACAGGAACTGGATATAACGGAAAAGGGAAAGTTATTCCTGCAGGAAACGCCAAGATAGAAGAGGTTACTTTTTTAGCTCAACTCGGTAAGATAAATAATGAAGCTAAATTAGAAAAAACATCAGGAGATAAGTGGACAAGCTTTGGTGACTCGATCGATATTGCCTTTTTGGCCTTAGCTGAGAAGTTGGGCGTAAGTAGTGACGAATTGGAAATTTTAGCGGAAATTCCTTATGAATCAGAAAATAAGTATTCCGCCGTGTTCTATCGCCTAAATGGTGAAGTGCGTTGTACGGTTAAAGGTTCTTTTGAAAAGGTATTAGAGTTTTCATCGAAGATGATGGATCAACAAGAAGAAAAAGAACTAGATCCTACTTTATTAGCCAAACAAAATGAAGATTTGGCGCGCGAAGGATATCGCGTCATCGCTCTTGCGGATGGGGTTTGCCCTTCTTTTCAACCAAAAGAAATGGTTGAGATTACCGATATTCCGAATCTTACTTTTATGGGAATGGTTGCCTTTATTGATCCAATTAGAGAAGAAGTAAAAGGTTCTATTCTAGAATGTGAAAGTGCAGGGATTAAGGTGTTGATGATTACCGGTGATCACCCATTAACGGCATTTGCGATTGCGAAAGAGTTACATTTGGTTACTTCCTATGAAGAAGTCGCTACTGGACAGGAGGTTGCTGAAGCCTTTTCTAAAGGTCAAGAGGCATTTGATCATTTTGTGCAAGGAAAACGAGTTTTTTCGCGGGTAACTCCGATCGATAAAAATGAAATCATCCGTTCGTTAAAACGGCAGGGTGAATTTGTTGCCGTGACTGGTGATGGGGTGAATGATGCTCCGGCGATTCGTGGGGCTAATATCGGAATCGCGATGGGGAGTGGAACCGATGTTGCCAAAGAGACAGCTTCGATGATTATTATCGATGATAATTTTAAATCGATTGTTGCGGGTGTCAAGGAAGGCCGTTGTGCATACAGTAATATTCGAAAAGTCAGTTATATGTTACTCTCTTGTGGGTTAGCGGAAGTATTATTTTTCATTTTATCCATACTACTCGATTTACCGATGCCATTAGTTGCCATTCAGTTATTGTGGCTAAACATTGTTACGGATGGTCTACAGGACTTCGCACTATCTTTTGAAAAAGCAGAACCTGGAGTAATGAAAGAAAAACCTAGAAGTACCAAAGAAACCATTTTCAATAAAGAATTATTGACTGAAGTTGGTCTAGCTGGTGCTTCTATCGGTCTCATTGTCTTTGGGGTATGGTATTACTTAATTAAGGTAGTCGGGATGGAAGTTACGCTTGCTCGTGGATATATCATGGCTCTTATGGTATTTATGCAGAATGTTCATGTCTTTAACTGTCGTAGCGAAAAGCAATCTACCTTCAAAATATCCTTAAGAAGTAATATATTTATTCCTATTGTTATCGTCTGTTCCATTCTTTTACAGATTGTTGTCATGGAAGTCGATTTCTTCAGTCACTTTTTACAGACTTCGACAGTACCGGTTTTACACTTAATTTACTTATTATTACTCGCTTTGATTATTTTAGTGGTCATGGAAGTATACAAAGAACTTCGCTATCAGAATCATCGAAAGAGTAGAAGACAAAGAAAAGGCATCTCTAAATAGGGATGCCTATAAATATTCTTTTAACTCTTCGATGGTATCTTCTTGGAATTTAAGAAATTTTTTCGCTAATTTTAAATCTTCTTTGTTACAGCTTTTTTCATAATCTTTGATCTTCTTTTCCATATTGATCGAGCCCATCGATATACCTTTAATTAAAAGATCAGCAATACTCGAGTCACTATTATCACTATCTACTTCTTTTTTGATTCCCATTTTGGCCATCCATTTTGTCATCATCGCTTCTGGAACTACTTCTTGTTTATCTTTTTTTAGATGACTTTCTGCTTGCTGCATAAATTTCTGATATTCCATTTTGATCTCTTCTACTAATCCTTTAATTTTGTTATCTTTTTCTTTTAGGAATTCTTCTAGTTTTTCTAGGGTGTAATACGCCATTTCCGCATCTTGATAGATGTGTTCTAATAATTCATTATTTTCTTTCATTTTTATCACCATATATAATATGAGGATAATAATTATATTTTATACAATTATTGGAAAAAAAGTTATTTTCAAAGAGTTTTTTGGTATAATAGTATAGAGTGTTGGTTAGAAAGGAGTAGCAGCTATGTTAGAAATTAAAAATATTACTAAAGTTTATACAACCGCAGGTTTAGAACAGAAAGCTTTAGATGATGTCAGTATTCAGTTTAGAGAAAATGAGTTTGTTTCTATTTTAGGACCCTCAGGTAGTGGGAAGACTACGTTATTAAATATCATTGGTGGTTTAGATGATTATACGAAAGGCGATTTAATTATCAATGGCGTTTCGACGAAAAAATATCGAGATCGTGATTGGGATACTTATCGAAATCATTCGGTAGGATTTGTCTTTCAAAGTTATAATTTGATTCCTCATCAGACTGCTTTATCGAATGTCGAGTTAGCTCTTACTTTATCTGGTGTTTCTAAAGAGGAAAGAAGAAAACGTTCTATCGAGGTATTGAAAAAAGTAGGTCTAGAATCACAAATGCATAAAAAACCGAATCAAATGTCGGGTGGTCAGATGCAAAGAGTAGCTATCGCTAGAGCGTTAGTGAATGATCCAGATATTTTACTTGCTGATGAACCAACAGGTGCTTTGGATTCAGAAACAAGTATTCAGATTATGGAATTATTAAAAGAGATTGCGAAAGACAAATTAGTGGTTATGGTCACCCATAATCCTGATCTGGCAGATAGCTATTCTACTAGAATTGTGAAATTATTGGATGGGAAAATTACCGATGATTCTAATCCAGTAAAAGAAAATATTAAAGTGGATAAAGCGAAGAAAGAGCGAACAAAAAAACGTTCTTCTAAAAAGACTTCAATGTCATTTATGACTGCTTTATCACTTAGTTTGAATAATTTGATGACCAAAAAAGGGCGAACGATTTTAACTGCCTTTGCGGGTTCTATCGGAATAATTGGAATTGCGTTAATTTTATCTTTATCGAGTGGAGTTCAAAATTATATTTCTCGAGTAGAAGAAGATACGCTTTCTTCTTATCCTCTTACTGTTGAAGAACAATCTGTCGATACGGCTAGTATGATTACTACCTTGATGGGAAAACAAAATAATGGAGAACACGAATTAGATAAAGTGTATTCTAGTAATATTATGACGGATTTAATCAACTCGATGACCGCCCAACTAGATACCAATAACTTGGAAGAGTTCAAGAAGTTTTTAGATAGTGATAAGACGAATATTCGTGATTATACAACCGATATTCAGTATACTTATCGTCTTCCTATCGATCTTTATAAAAGTGATACGAGTGAAGAAGTTCTACAAGTAAATCCATCTACGGTCTTTGATGCCTTTAATATCGATGGAATGAGTGGCATGATGGAGATGCAGAATGCGATGGGAAATGGCACTTCCACCATGAATGTTTTTCAAGAGTTATTAAATAATCAAGAATTATTATCTAGTCAATATGATGTCTTAGCTGGACGTTTTCCAGAAGCGTATAATGAAGTAGTCATGATTGTCAACGAAGATAATGAGATTAGTGATTATGCGTTATATGCTTTAGGATTAAAAAATCAAGATGAATTAGCTAACTTAATGGATAAGATCAAAAATGGAGAAGAAATTGAAACTGAAAATACGAGTTATTCTTATGATGAAATTTTAAATTTGACGTTTAAATTAGTACTTCCTACGGATTATTATCAAAAAAGTGATGGTATTTGGTTAGATAAAAGTGGGGATACTACCTATATGAAAGATCTTGTTGATTCATCACCGGAAATTAAAGTAGTTGGTATTCTTCGTCCCAATGAAGAAGCAGCCGTAACGAGCGCATCAGGAACAATAGGTTATACTCATGCGCTAACAGAGTATGTCATCGAAGAAGTAAATCAAACTGAAATCGCGCAAGAACAACTTGCTTCTCCTGAAGTCAATATTTTTACTGGCTTACCTTTTTCTGATTCTAACGAAAAATTTTCTATTGATCAATTAACTGCTGAACAAAAAGCTTATCTTGCGACATTATCTCAAGAAGAATTATCCCTTTTACTTACTCAGTATTCTGAAAATGCGAATGCGAGTTACGAAGATAATTTATTAACCTTGGGTGTAGTTGATATCAATAAACCATCTTCTATTAGAATTTATCCAAAAGATTTTGATTCAAAAGAAGAAATTATTCAAATTATTGAAGATTATAATCAAGATAAAACTTCATCTGGAAATGAAGCTGACGTGATTCGCTATACGGATATTGTTGGGGTAATGATGTCTAGTGTTTCCACGATTATCGATACGATCAGTTATATTTTAATTGCTTTTGTTGCGATTAGTTTGATTGTTTCTAGTATTATGATCGGTATTATTACTTATATTTCTGTTTTGGAAAGAACCAAAGAGATTGGTATCCTACGCGCAATTGGTGCTTCTAAGAAAGATGTCTCTAGAGTATTTAATGCGGAAACCTTTATCGAAGGTTTAGTAGCTGGTACTATGGGAATCTTAATTACTGTACTATTAAATATCCCAATCAACATGATTATTAAACATGTAGTTGGTATTTCTGGTATTGCTTCTTTACCAGTCGGAGGCGCAATTATTTTAGTCATTATCAGTATGACTTTAACAGTGATTGCTGGTCTAGTTCCATCACGTATGGCTAGTAAGAAGGATCCAGTTGAAGCCTTAAGAACCGACTAATGATTATACTCATCGAAGAAAACTTTCTTATTTAGGAAAATAATTAAGAGAGTTTTCTTTTTATGTGATTTGTTTTATAATGAACTTTGTTAGGATGTGAAAAAATGCTATTCATTCATTATCTTTTATTTATCCCTCCGGCTTTTTTATTTGGCTATTATTTACGAAGAAAATTACGACAATTAGTTCCTGACCCTAAGAGTAAGTGGAGTAATCTTTTCTATTATTTTCTGATTTTTAGTATTTTTATCGTATCAATTATTACGTTATCTTACTTTGCAGTTTATTTTTTCTATGTTGTTTTCTTCTACCTATTATTTGATCTTGTTTTTTTTCTTTTCCATCGTCAAAAAGAAAGTAAGCTCTATACATTTATTTCTAAAGTATATGCTCGGGGAATTACGGTATTTATCTTAGCTTTACTCGTTACTCTATATGGCTTATATATGGCTAATCATCCGGTTATTCATCACTATAGATACGATATTTCTAAGCTTGATGAACCTCTTTCTATCGCAATGTTATCGGATTTACATTTAGGAACAGGAACAAATGAATATACTATCGATGAGATTGTTGAAAGAGTAGAGAAAGAACAAGTCGATGTTTTGGTTTTAGTTGGGGATATTTTTGATGAAATGACTCCAGAAAGTTTAAAGGAATATGCTTATTCTAGTTTCGGTCATGTAATCACTACTTATGGCGTTTATTATGTAGAAGGCAATCATGATTTATTGGACGAGGAGGTAAAGTCCGCTTGGGAAAAGGGTGGAGTTCAAGTATTAATGGATGAAAGTCGTTTAATAGGAGACAAATTTTATCTTGTCGGTCGTAAAGATGATTCTAGAGATGATCGGCTTTCATTAAAAGAACTTTTGTCTGGTGTTCGTTCAAATTATCCGATTATTGTCTTAGATCATCAACCTCAGGATGAAGATCAGGCTTATCAATTAGGTGTCGATTTACAGTTGTCTGGTCACACCCATGGTGGTCAATTATTTCCAGGAAGTTTTTTTGTTAAGCATGGAGCCAAAACAAAAGATAACTATCATCTAGTTATCTCAAATGGCTATGGAACTTGGGGAATTCCAATTCGGACTGCCGGAAAAAGTGAATTGGTGGTTGTGACTTTATATTAATATAATATTTTTTCTATTTCTGCATAAGAATAAGTATGAGGTGTTTTTATGCATAGAAAAAATAAAAAAGCATTAGCTATTTCTTTAGCTATACCCCTTGGTTTAGGACTCATTGTTGGATTTTTGGCAAGGCCTTCTGCTGCTTACGAATTACTAGAAAAACCATTTTTTACTCCGCCAGCTTACATTTTTCCAATTGCTTGGACCATTCTTTATCTTTTGATGGGAATCTCTAGTTACTTCATTTATAAAAGTAATCATCCAAAACGGTATTCGGCCTTGATGACTTACGCTGTTCAATTGGTGGTTAATCTTCTTTGGACTCCCATCTTTTTCACTTTAAATTTACGTTTAGTTGCTTTCTTTTGGATTTTACTTTTAATTTATTTGGTCGTTAAGATGATTTTAGAGTTTTATCGTATCTCTTCTAAAGCTGCCTACTTACAATTACCTTACTTATTATGGTTAATACTAGCGGCATTGTTGAATTTTTCTATTGTGATTTTGAATCTCTAGTTCATTTTTGAAAAGGCCCAAAGGTTTTTGATTTGCGGGGCAAGGGTATCGTAACTCCAGAGTTTATTACTTCTTTCTTTACTGTTTGAGTCACGAACGATAAACTTGCCATTTTTCATTCCGATGATGGTGATGAAATGCCCGGTAGTGGTAAAATCACCTGGTTTCATACTTGCGATAATGGGATGATTTTCCTGTAATTCTTGAATTAGGTTACTTTTCGATAGGGTAATTTGTTTACCAGTAATCCCATATTTCCTAACGCCCTCGGTCATTAATGCCCAACTCGTACCGACACCTTCGACATAATAACTTTCTTCTTCGGCGTAGGAAGCAACTGTTGATGGCGTTACATCACTTCTTCCTGTTAAGCCAGCTACTACAGTGGAGATAGCGGTAGGGCCACAGCCATTAATTGCGATGACACTATTTCCATAATAGGCGTATCCCCATTTCGGATCATATTGGAGAAGAAGCGGGTAGACGCCTTTTTCTATGTTTTCTAATTGATTGGTGTAGACTTTTCCTTTCTTTTCTGGGTATCCCATCATATAGTCTACCATATCGATATTTCTCGCTAACATTTCTAATAAAATTTCTGGATATTCTTCTTTTTGTTCGATGATTGTTAGAATTCTTTTATCTTCTAGCGATAGGGGATAAAGATTATCGATTAGTGGATCATCAGTCTGGGGAAAGACTTCTTCATGGATAGTCGATGTGGCATCCTCATTAGTCGGATTAGTGGTGTTTGGTAATGGATAGTTAGAAATTCCAATATAGCCGATTAAACATACTACAAATAAAAGTAAAATTCTTTTTCTAATTTTTTTCTTTATTTTCTTTTTTTTCATGGTTAGTCTCCTTTAGAAATGATTATTTATACTTTATATCATAGCTGTTTTTCTTTTTTTATATCTTGAAAAAGTCATAGGAAATTCTTAAGTTTTTATGAACTTTCTTCTTGTGGCAAAATAATTTTAAAGCAGGTTTTTTCTTTATTACTTGTTACCGATATTGTTCCTTCATGGAGTTCCACGATTTCTTTCGCTATGGCGAGACCTAATCCACTCCCACCAGTCTTTGTTGTCCTAGAAGAATCGAGCCGATAAAATTTTTCAAATATTTTATTTAGTTTTTCTTCTGGAATTTGTTTTCCTTTGTTTTCGATAAAAATTTCAGCGGTAGTTTCTTTTTTTTCTAACGTGATTGTAATGGTACTATCTTCACTACTATAGTAAAGGGCATTTTTAATTACGTTATTGAAAACTCGTGCTAGTCGATCAGAATCCGCATACAACATGATTTTTTCTGTCGCATTTAATACAATCTTTTTATTTAATTCGATTAAGGTAGGGTAGAAATCATCAATTATCTGTTCAATCATCAAATTTAAATTAATCATTTCTTTCTCAAGAATAATCTTCTCGGAATTAAATCTAGTAATATCGAATAATTCATTCGTTAACTCTTCTAGTTTATAGGCTTTATCTAAGGCAATTTGAATATATTTTTCTTGTTGTTTTTTTGGCATATCTTTTATTTCATCTAATAAAGATAAATAGCCAATCATCGAAGTTAATGGTGTTTTAATATCATGCGCTAGATAAACAACGAGTTCATCTTTTCGTTGCTCATTTTCTTTTGCTAGTCGTTCATTTTTTTCAGCTTCTCTTTTTAGATGATTTAATTTTTTTTCTAGATAATCTAATCCATCTGGTAAAGAAATATATTCAAGATTTTTATCCAATAGGGAGTCTATTCCTTCTGCAAGAGAATCGATATCTGTAAATGTTTTTTTAAATTTATGATGAAAGACAAGGAGAAAACCAATAAACCAAATCACTAAGAGAATCAGAAAATAGATCACATTATCACTATACAAATTTTGTCCTAGGGTTCGTAAAAAGTAATATAGATTAGGAGAATAATGATATAACCAATCAAAATCAAGGTATTTTAAAACACTGCCTGCAAGTAGAATTAAGGTAGTAAATAAAATGGTATAACTACAAAGACGAAGCAAAAAACGATGATATGGATTTTTTCTTTTTTTATTTTTCAATTTTATATCCCACTCCCCAGACAGTTTTAATATATTTTGGTTGTTTACCATTATCTTTCATTTTTTCTCTTAGATGCCTAATATGTACCATGACGGTATTATTGTCTTTTTCAAAGTATTTTTCTTTCCATATCATCAGAAATAAATCTTCGCTTTTTATTACTTTTCCCCGATTTTCACATAATATCCAAAGAATAGAAAATTCAGTTTTGGTTAGATTTAGTTTTTTTTCATTTAATTTACATTCATAAGTATCTTTATCGATTACTAATCCTCTAAATTCAATTCGATTTTGATGATGATTAGAAGAATTATATTTTTGATATCTTCGTAATTGTGCTTTTACTCTAGCGACTAACTCTAATGGTTGAAATGGTTTAGTAACATAGTCATCTCCACCGATAGTAAGGCCATCTATCTTATCGATATCTTCTACTTTAGCGGTCACGAAGATAATCGGAAAGTTATAGGTCTCGCGAATTTTTTTACATAGCGAAAAACCGTCTATTTCCGGCATCATGACATCTAGTATCGCAAGATCAATGGTGAGATGATCGATGTCTTCTAGTAGTTTTTTACTAGAATAATATTTATAGACGGTAAAGTTTTCATTTTTTAGATAGATTTCTATTAAATCAGCAATTTCTTGCTCATCGTCGACGATAAGTATATTAGCCATAATGATCATTCTTTCCTTTTTGTTTATTATATCATAGGAAATTATGATTATTTCTTAAGAAAATCTTAAGTTTACAAAGAATGATTTTGATGATAGATAAAAAGTTATTTTCTTTTCTTTTTAGAATATGTGCAGGAAGCAGCATAATTTTCTTGAAATAAATTTTCTATTTCTAATATTTGTTGATAGATATCTCGAATCTTTTGACAATCGATCTGAATATCTTGGTAAAAACGCATGATGATGTCATTTTTTTCTTGGATCGTTTTTTTGGAATTTACATAATCAGTCGCCATTTCTACTTGTTCTTCTATGGTTAAAGGCTGAATCGTTTCACAATCTGTTTTGGCATTAAATATCGGCAATAATTTTTTGGTACAATTGTATAAGGTTAAAAGGGAAGAGTTAGTTTCGGCTTCTGTAAAAAAAGATAACATAATTGCTGATGGACATAGGAAAGTACTCCTGTATACTGCATAGAAAATTCAAAGATATATTCTAAGCCATTATCGTTAATATAGTTTACTATGTGATGGCTTGGAGGACAAATTTGAAATCGTCGATTAAGGTCAATCCAAATTTTTTTTAAATCTTCATTAGGGTTATTCTCTTCAGAATATCCTTCGGCAAGAACAATCGAATTAGTAATCATCAATCGATCTAAAAGAAGATGTAAAAAGGTGGCAATGTGGCGACAGACTCCATAACCATTAAATATAATGTATGCGAGGTATTGCTCATTTTTAAACGATATAATATCTCCATTTGATTGATCGTATTCAAAAGAACCTTGTGAAAAAACACCCGATTGAATGAGAGTAGAAGTAAGTAATAGATACTCTACTGGACTGGTTTAGTAAATCCCAATTCTTTTCCTAAAGAGATAAGCTTATCTAAGACAATTTCAAAATGTTCTTTCATTATTTGGTGGTTGAAGTCATTAGAAAAGGTTAAAAGATAATGGTCGAACTCCTGCCTATGTTTTTTAATTTTAATTTTTCTTGCCAGTTTATCATATTTTGTCCTTTCTTTAATCATTGATTATATCATGCTTGTTGCTGATGGACAAATTATTTTCATATAAAAAGCTTCCTGTTTTCATCATACGGGAAGGTCTCTTCTATTGAAGAAAATTTTCTATATATTTGTCATAGAGGACAATGACTGAGAGGTGAAATTTTTACTTATCTTTATCTTTTCACATTTCTTAATATTCTAATAAAATGATTAGCTTCTCTTAAAACATGATCAGCTAGAAGTGGAACAATTATACTTCTAATTTTACAATTTAGTATTCCTTCTTCTCCCACTATTTTAAAGTCTCTAAAATTAATTGTTTCATTTAAACTAAGATTGGTAAGATTAGTAGGATAGTTACTCGCTTGTTGAATCATCACTTCATATTCTTGGGCGTATTTATTGGCAGTGAAAATTAATTCTTTTTCTGTAGGGTCAAGTAATCCTCTAATAAATTCCGCATGTTCTTTCATGATATTGTTCCAGAATAATTCTTGTTCATAGATGTAGTTTTTATCAAAAATTTGTCTATTTTCTATTTTAGTTAGTAGATTATAATACATTTTGGCTTCATGGATGATGTGTTCTATTAATAATGGGTAATTGGTTGTATACATTTTACAAGATAAAACACTATTTAATATATCGGTTTTAAATTCTATTAAATTTTTAATGAGTGGTAGTGTCTGTTGATTGATATTACTAATGGTATTTACTAATTGTCGATTAACATCTGTTATCCCACTTTTTAATTGTTGTTTCTGGGTAATATTTGTATCGATTGGTACTTCTGATAGATCACTTGTTTTTCTTTCTGCTTCTAGTGTATTTTTAGTAATCATTTCGTTAGCCATTAGAAATTCTTCACTTACATTATTGTTGGCTAGATTTGTGATTTCTGCTAGTAAAATGGAAAAGTTTTGTTGAAAGTCTCTAGCGATATTTTTAAAGTTTTTATTTTTATCTGTAAAAGCGGTTTCTAAAAAGAAACTGTGTTCTTTCATGATGCGATCGAAAAATAAGTGTAACTCTAAAGATAATCTTACATAATCATTTTGATTCATTGAATTTCCTCCTAGTACATGTATATGTATATTAAGTGTGGAAATCAACAAAGTTATAAGTATTTATGGAGTGGCGATGTTGATTATTTTTATTCTGTTTTTTAATTCTATTTCTAATAATGTTATCCTTTTAATTCTAATTATGATAAAAGGATAGTATTTAGTTGTATGGAGTATTATAGAAAATTCATTTGAAATGGCGGAAAAATATATTATACTATTTATGGATATTATTTAGGATAAACAATGAGATTTAAAAGACTAGAATAAAAAGTATATACTAGTTATTGTTTAAGCTAGAATGAAATGATACTAAAAGTGGGAGGTAGGCTATGCATTTTACGATTCAAGAAGGAAATATCTTAGATATAGAGAAAATAATCGATACGATTAAGTATCTTTATGATTTATTAGAAAATAAAGAGTGGTATGCGATTGGTTTAGCGAATTACGATAAGCTAGTAGAGATGTTTAATGGTGGAATGGTGATAATTAAAGCCTTATATCAGGGTGATTTAGCCGGATTTTTGTTGGTGGAGGATCATATAGATCCAGATGGTGAAATAGCGAGGGAAATACCAAAAGAAGAAATCCCTTTTTCTATTGAAATGGATAACGCAGGGGTTCTTCCTTTATATAGAGGAAATCATTTAGAACAAAAAATGATTTTAGAAGCGGAGTCTATTTTAAAGAAGAAAAAGCCTACTATTCGCTATTCTTATGCGACAGTTCATCCTGATAATTTAGCAAGTTTTCACAGTTTAGAACATATAGGTTATCAGAAGTATAAAAAGAAACTTATGTATGGAGGAAAGATCCGTTATATTATGCGAAAAGAATTATAGAAATAGGCAGATATTGTCCGATACTTTTCCTTACCTTGGATTATGCATAGTTAATTTTTTCTTGCGTTAAATAGAAGAGTATGATAAAGTAGATGTTTATGAAGGAGAGGTCATTGTGACAGAAAGAATAGTAAATTTTGCAAATAGAGAAAATCAATTGATTGACTGGAAGGAAGGTAAACATTTTTTTACTGTTGGTTTTTTAAAAAGCCCTATAGGAATTAAATATGATCATGCAACTGGTATTCAGCATGATTTAGAAAAATTGTTAGCCCAATTAAATTTGTTATTAGAAAAGTATCCTGATGCGTTAAAAGAAGAAACAATGTTGAGAAAAACGAAAGCTTTAGTGGAATATGCTAAGAGAAATGGCTTTACTTTAAGTAATTGTTATTCTTATTTTCATGAGGAAACAAAGGATAATGCTTTGTTTAGAGACGTTAAAAAGACGACCTACGGAATTAGAACGTTAGTGGATATTGAAGGTAATAAAAGTATTGTTATAACTGGATATGCTAGTACCGCATCTGGTGTTATCTATGATAAAGATCAATTGAGTTTAAAATTAGAGAATAATACAATAGGGTATTCGGAAATGGTTCAGCGGGATCCATCAGGTATTTTCTATAGTGAAGAAGAAGTTCTTTCCTATGTAAAACCTAATATTTTAACCAAACATTTATAAAATTTGTATTTAGCGGGTTCTAGTGTGACTCGTTTTTTTTCGTAAAGCTTTTTGAAACAGATATTCCTTTTCAAAAAACAAAATTATATATTGGAGGACTGGTAAGGTTAAACTTTTTTCTTGTACAACGCAAAGAATTGTGTTAAACTAATCGCTTATGAAGGAGAGGTCATTGTGAGAGAAAGAATAGTAAATTTTGCAAATAAAGAAAATCAATTGATTAATTGGATCCCTTGGGTGCGTTGTCGTACTTCATCTGACTTTGAGAAAGAATTAGAAATTCTTTTAGGGCAATTCAATTTGTTATTAGAAAAGTATCCTGACGCTTTGGAAAAAGAAACTGTATTGAAAAAGACTAAAGCCTTATTAGAATATGCTAAGAAAAGGGGATTTACTTTGAGTAACTGTTATTCTTATTCTAATACTGAGAAAATACCAATAAAGAGGATATTGGATATAGGAAAATATAGCTATGGAATTAGGACTTTAATAGATACTTCAGGGTTTGGACCTATTACCATTACCATTACTGAATATACTAGTACTGTATCTAATTATATTGTAGATAAAGATCAATTGAACTTAGAATTATATGCTGGAAAATTGCAATACTTGAATATGATTCATCGTGAGTCAACTGGGACTTTTGTTTATGATGGAGATGTACTTTCTTCTTTTAAACCTAATATTTTAACCAAACATTTATAAAATTTGTATTTATCGAGTTCTAGTGTGACTCGTTTTTTTTGTTCTTTTCTTATTCTTTTTACGAAGAGTGGTAGATAGCGTTTAAGAACAATCGATGTATGGCATTGTTTCAGAATTATTATTCATAAGAATAATATTGTTTTTTCTTTTGCTTAGTGGTAATATAAAATTATTTCTAATAGAAATATTTGTTTAAAAAAATAACTAATGATTTAATGGGGGAAAAATGATAGATTACGAAAAGATAATTAGTAACTTCGAAGAGTCACAGGATAAGAGCTTAGATACACTTGCTCAATTAGAAGAGAAATCGAGATTAATTGAACTTAATTCTTCTGATCAAAAATTATTTTCTGCTCTTGGTTATGGAATAATACCGGTGGCTGTTTCTTGGTCAGGAATGAATATCTTATTAACACTAGGGAGTTTTCCTTTTGTTTTAGTTAGTCCTTTTGTCGTAGGTACGTGGTTAGGTAGTGGGGTTATTCTTTCAAAATTATTTCCACTTGGTAGAAAGCTTTCTAAAAAGTTTGAGAAAGAAGTTGGATTGACGAATTCAAAAGAGTGTTTAGAAGAGAAAACAAAATACGATATCGAAATAGAAAAATTGAAACATAAAAGAACGCTTCTCGGTAGAGTAAAAGAACGATTAACGGAAGAGGAAGCTTTTTATCAACTGGCTTTATCTAAGTATGATGTGAGTGAAAAGAGAGAGCTAACCAAAGAAGAGTTAACAGAAAACGTGGAACAATTAGAAAAAAAGATAATAGAAGCTCAGGAAGATTTAGATAGATTGATTACTCAAGATGTTTTAATGAAGAATTTTTCTCATGTAAGAAAAAAAACAAAGATTGGAAAGTGGATGGCTACTTTAGGAAATTCTCCGTTTTCTCCACTTTTGGCTTCTTGTCTATTTTTTCCTATTCCTTCATTAATTTCTGTTTCCTTAGGTGGAGTATCGATTAGCTTGTTAGAACTTTTACTTTCTTTTTTGATTCCTAGTATTCCACTAGCGATAGCTGGTACGGTTCACGTAGGAAAAAAGGTAAAAGTTAGTGAAGATGTTTTTGAAACGCTAAATCTTGAGTTAGAAGACCATAAAGTTTCTACAATTCATGAGGAAAACGATGATATAGAACTTAATCGTAATCGTTTATTCAAAAATCTTTGTCATTGGACTTATGAACTAGCTATTACGCAAAATAGATTAGATCAACTTAATCACCAAGAAAATATTTCTCATACGGAGGGTATGCAAAGGACTAAGGTTCAAAGTGATGATAAGAAAGAAACATTATTATCTACTGAAGAACATGTGTCTAAACAATCATTGATGGCTACTTTTCATGAATTAGTGGGTATGCCTTATGAAGAATTTAAACAGCTTGATCTTGATAAGCAACAACAATTAATGGAAAATTTAAAACAAGATCAAACGTTAGAATCTGTTTCTATGTTAATGGAAAACAATACGTCAACCGAAAAACCTAAACAGATAGTAAAACAGTTAACTTAATTACTTTTGTAAGTGGTTAACTTGTCTTAGCTATCTTTTTGTTGAATTAAAAAATGTTATTCTTATATTAAGAAGAGGAGAGAATTTTATGCAAAAGGTCAGTATAACAAAGGTTTCAAAATCTGTAACACGAAATATAGAAGTTAGATATGAAGGGTTAACTCGCCATCAAGATATCGACATTAGTCAACTTGATAATGAGTTAGAAGAATTTATCCATGCAAAATGTCGTAATGATATGTTAAAAAATATTATGATGATTAGAACAATATTAGATTCTATCGAGGAGAAGAGTTTAGTTGTTTCTTATGAAGATGAAAATACTTTAGAAATGGTAAAATACGATTGTACGAATTTGTACTTTTATCAAAAACAAAGAAAGGATAAAACTCTAGAAATCACATACATGCCTAATCATGGTGGCTTGCAGATAAAAGATAATTATCGTGATTTAGAGGACTATTCGACTGTCCAAACCGTTTCTAAAGAGTTAGTTAGTGCGATAGATCGTATTCATGATTTAACTAGAGTGAAGAAAATTATTCTTGATGAAAACTCTAAGCGAATGATTGAAATCTATAAAGTGTTTTATCAAGAAAATCCTAATTTTCAAAGTAAAGATATCAATATTAGAATGCAGACGATGATGTCGATACTCAATTATTTTGATCTTTCTGTCGGTTATGATTTTTGTTTGTTAGGAAAAATGATGATGCCAATCTCTTTACGACTTGAACAAGATGTAGAAAGATTATACCCTTTTGACGAAATAGATGAAGTAGAAGATAATGTATCCTTAGTACAAGAAGCAAAGAAAGAAATTGAAATGATTGGGCAGGCAATTAGAGAAAATGTATCTGGAAGAAAAGAGTTAAATGAGAAGTTAATCACAACAAGTAGAGTATTACATGCTAAGAGGTACAATCTTCCCTCTAATTGTCAGGTTGATGCGATATCTGATTTTATCGGACGTACGCCTAGTGAGGTAAAGTCTACGATAAAATTAGTTAAACAAATCAATGATAAAATTTATGGTTAAGTGTTAGGGTAATTTATTATTGAGTGTGATAGTATACCATAGTTGTCCTAAAAAAATATATTTTTGTTTTTGAAGATTGTTGATTATTGAAAATGTCTACTAGATATTTTTAAAGTATGTTATAATGGACATAAGATAGTAGTAGGAGTGATCAGTCGTGAAGAAGATAAAGATTCATTTAAATAAAAAGACGAAAATTATTTTGTGGAGTGTTTTGGTTGTTTTATTGATTGCACTTGTCGTATTGTTTTTTGTATTTGGAACGGGTAAAAAGGATTTAGCCGATAAACAGGAAGAAGAGGTAAAAACAGAAGCGCCTGAAGCTACCCCTGAGCCAGAAGTACCCAAAGTACAAATTATTGATTTAGATTCTAAGAGTCGTAATGTTGCGGTAATGATTAATAATATTCGTACTGTATGGGGGTATCAATCTGGATTACAAGATGCGTATTTAGTTTATGAGATGATTGTCGAAGGGGGATATACTCGTTTGATGGCTGTTTATAAAGATAAAATGCCAGAGCGAATTGGTTCCGTTCGAAGTGCTCGTCCTTATTACTTAGATTATGCCTTAGAAAATGATGCTTTATATATTCATTTTGGTGGTAGTGATCAGGCTCTTCGAGATGTTCGTACTTTAGGCATTCAAAATGTAAATTTCTTATATGATAGTGGTTTTTGGCGAGATCGATCATTAGGACTTGCTACCGAGCATACTGCTTTTACTTCGATGGAAAACATCAATCAACAAGTCTCTAAAAAGGGCTATCGAACAACTACTGAGAGTTCACCTGTTTTCCATTATAGTGCGCTTGAAGTAGACTTAGCCGCACATGGTACAGTGATGCCAGCTAACCGTGTCTATCTTGAATATTCGGGAAGTCGTAATACTAGTTTTGATTATGATCCAGTTAATAAAGTATACTTGCGTAGTCAAAATGGAGTTGCTCATAAAGATTATGTAACGGGTAATCAGTATACAACGAAAAATATTATTACTTATCAAGTGAGAAATTATAGTTTAGATAGTTATGGTCGCCAAGCATTAGAGAATATTGGCAGTGGTAAAGGTTACTATATTACTAACGGGCAAGCAGTCGAAATTACTTGGGAAAAGAAGAGTAGAGGAGAAAAAACGATTTATCGTTATCTAGATGGTACTGAAATTGAGCTTAATGATGGAAATACTTATGTAGAAATTCAACCATTAGGTAAAACTTTAACGATCGAATAGGCGTTTTATGGAAGAAGAACTTGCTTATTCTGTTTTAGAATTTGTTGCGGAAATTCCTAGGGGCAAAGTAGTCACTTATGGTCAAATTGCTAACATGATCGGTTATCCTAAGTATTCTCGATTAGTAGGAAGAATTTTAAGCCATGCTGAGTATTATGGAGAATATCCTTGTCATCGGGTAGTTGGCCATGATGGAAGAGTAGCTTCCCATTTTTCTAATCAAAGACAATTATTAGAGAGTGAAGGAGTTACCTTTCTTTCTGACGGAAAAGTGAATATGATGAAACATCAGTGTGTTTTTAAGGAGTAGTGATACTTCTTTTTTTCTAAAAAAATTAGCTAAAGACTTGATTTTTCTTTTTAAAAATAGTATCTTGATTCATATATTTATTTTTTGAGAGGATTAGTTATGAATACTAGAGTGAATGAAGACATTGTTTATGTACTTGATAAAATCGTCTTTTGGGTAAAGATGTTTTCTTGCTGTTTCCTTTTGAAAATGATTATGGTTATAGAAAGTATGACGAGTGAACTCGGTCATGCTTTTTTTGTTCTTGGGAGGTAATATGAATAGAAAGAATTTAACTTTACAAAGTTTGTTAGATATCGTTAAGACCTATGATCCTGATGCGGTTTTGATGGTCACCAAAGCGTATAATTATGCTGAAAAATTACATGCCGGAACTTTTAGACAAAGTGGGGAGCCATATATTACTCATCCTCTTGAGGTTGCTTATATTTTGGCAGAGATGCATGCTGATCGGGATACGATCTGTGCTGGACTCTTACATGATGTATGTGAAGATACTGTGGCAACAAAAGAAGATATTCGTGCTGACTTTAATGAAACTGTTGCGCATTTGGTAGATGGGGTAACGAAAATTAGTAAAATGAATTTTTCTTCCAAGCGAGCACAAAATTTAGCCAACACGAGAAAAATTATTACGAGTTTAACAAGCGATGTACGAATTATTATTATCAAGTTAGCAGATCGACTTCATAATATGAGAACTTTACAGTTCAAAACAGAATTTAAACAAAAAGAAAATGCGATGGAAACGATGGATATTTTTGTCCCTTTAGCTTACTATATTGGTGCTTATCGAATTAAATCTGAACTAGAAGATTTGTCTCTTCGTTATCTTTATCCTGAAAAGTATTTTCGCATAGAAGAAATCAAACAACAAGTAGAAATAGAGAGTAATCATTGTCTTGTTGAAATGTTACAAACGATTCAAGAAATATTAAATCATGAACAAATCCCTCATGAGATAAAAGTACGAACTAAAAATATCTATGGCATTTATAAACGCTTAGTTGAAGGACATAAACTATCTGATATTCACGATCTTTTGGCTCTTAAGGTAATGGTAGATAATATTAGAAACTGTTATCAAACTTTAGGTTTAGTTCATTCTAAATATCATCCAATTAACGATAAATTTAAAGATTTTATTTATAATCCAAAGACAAATATGTATCGATCTTTACATACTACTGTTTTTGGAGAAGATGATCGTTTAGTGCAGACGCAGATTAGAACTTTTGATATGGATAAGATTGCTTCTTTTGGATTAACTGCTTATTGGGATATTCACAAGGGACAAGCCCGGGACGAGATGCAGAAAGAGTTAAAAAGTAAGTATCAGTTTTTTCAATCTCTAGTAGAAATTAACAGTATGTTTGCGGATAATCAGGAGTTTGTTCATCAAGTAAAACGGGAACTATTTTCTGATAAAGTTTATGTTTATACGACAAAAGGGGAAGTAATCGAGTTACCCAAAGGTGCCACCGTAATTGATTTTGCTTATCGGATTCATTCAGATATTGGTAATCAAATGGTTGGTGCGATTGTCAACGATAAAGAAGTAAATTTAGATTATGTGTTACAGAATAAGGATCGAGTGCGAATCATCACGGATATTTTGTCTTTCGGTCCTCGTGAAGAATGGTTAGATAAAGTACAAACTACAACAGCTAAGCGAAAAATTAAAGAATTTATGCGTAAATAAAGAATAAAAAAAGATCGCACTGACGATCTTTATTCATTGAATAATACTTTTTCTGATTTATATTGTTTAATAATGATGTAAAGAGTAATCCCGATAATGATGATTGTCGATAATAACATTACACCAATTTCTAAAATATCGATATTTCCAGCCGTAATGTCGGTAAATAGTAGGGTAAAGTTTAAGAATGGAACTAAAGCGAGTAATAAGCTACTTTTTACATTAATCATAAAAGCAATCATGCCCGGAAAGAAAGAAATAAAGGTAAGTGGTGTTAAGGCGCTTTGTGCTTCTTTAAAGGTTTTACACTTACTAGCAATCGCAATACATAAGCCACTGATCAAGAAAGAGTAAGCAATGATGACGATAAGAGCAAAGATAAAGCTTGCACTTGGTAACATAAGATTTACGCCTTCATAGATCGTGAACATATCTTGAACGATGACTAAAGAGATGATCATTAAGATTAAACTGATTAACCCAGTAATGACAGAAGATAGGGATACACTTAAGAATTTACCAATGATGATATCTTTACTTTTGATTGGAAAAGTAAGTAATGTTTCTAAGGTTCCTCTTTCTTTTTCGCCAGCTGTTGTATCCGTTGCGGGATAAGTTGCAGATACCGTGATTGCCATGATGATAAATAAAAAGGCATAGTTGGTGATGTAAGAAGCATAGAAATTATCTACTTCTTTGATATCTTTTTCGATATCGATAATATGGATAACTTCATCGGATGAGATTTCTTTATCCATTAGATATTCGGTCTGTAAATATTCTTTGTAGCGATTAAAATAATTTTCTACTAAACTACTAGCATAACTTGTGGTTTCGTTATCTTCGCCATGAATGGTATAAAGTTGATCTTTCTTGGTAACGTATAAATCAATTTCCCCATTTTGGTAAGCAGATTCTATATCTTCTAGATTTTCATAGTAAACGACGTTAATTCCACTATCTTCAGCGAGTTTTTCTTCTTCTTCACTCATTTCATAGTTAAATCCAATTTGGTTGTATTCCGTTAATGGTTTATTGATTTGTGATTCGAATAAGGCACTCATTCCAATGACGAGTAGGGGAATCATAATTGGAATAATTAACATCATCGATAAGGACTTCTTATCGTTAAACATCTCTCGTAATTCTTTTTTTAGGATATTCCATAAATTACTCTTCATGTTGATCACCTCCAATTAAAGTAAAGAAGGCATCTCTTAAATTCGTGGTTTTGGTTTTCTTTTTGATTTCATTCGGTGTTCCTTCTTGGATGATGACGCCTTTGTTGATCATGATGACATAGTCACAGATGTTTTCTGCTTCTTCCATGTAGTGAGTCGAGTAGAGAATCGTCTTTTTTTGTTTCTTTTCTTGTTTAATGAAGTCTAAGATTACTTGACTTGAGATGATATCTAATCCACTTGTTGCTTCGTCTAGAATGTAGTATTTTGGATTATGAACCATACATCTAGCAATGTTTACTCGTTGTGTCTGTCCCGTTGAAAGTTTTTCAATTTTATTGTATAGAAACTCATTCATATGAAGAGTATCCGCAATTTTTTTGATTCTTTTTTCACTTGTTTCTTTGTCTACACCATAAATATCACAACACATTTTTAGTAATTGGTAAGTCGAGAAAGTATTATAGATTTTGGTATTACCAGATAAATAGGCAATACTTTTTTTAATTTTTATCTCATCGTTTTGATAGGTTAATCCATCAAAATCAATTTCTCCTTCCGTTGGTTCTAGAATTCCCGCAATCATCCGTAATAAAGTTGTTTTACCCGCACCATTCGGTCCTAGAATTCCGATAATTTCTCCCTCTTTTGCTTGAAAAGTAATTCCATTATCGGCATAGAATTCTTCTTTTTGTTTTTTCTTGTTGTATCTTACAAATTTCTTTTTCAAGTTTTTTACTGTTAACATATTTTTTCCTCCGTTCTTGATTATACTATATTTCTTTCAAAAACACTCGAAAAAAGTTTATTTTTCTTGATTTTTATTTTTGAAGTAATTATCGATATTTTCTTGCATGCTTTCTTTTTGTTTTTCTTTTTTGGGAATCATAAGAAAAAGTTCTATAATATCTGTTGCGGTAAAGACTAACCACGCAATTTGAGGGTCTGATATTAAACTATCTTTAACCAATAATAGAATTAAACTAATACAGATAATGGTAAATAAAATTAGTTTCGCTAAATTATTTCGATAACTGATTCCTTTTTCTTGTAATGGTTTTCTAATTCCATAGTTAATCGCTAAATAATTAAAGGGAATAAGAACAATGATTGGTAAACTATAGATACTAGGGATATAAAGAATATAAATGAAGTGGGCAAGTAACAGAATTAAAGGATAACGATATAAAACAGTGATTTTCATCTTATCCCTCCTCAATTAGGTCATTTTCTAGTAAGAAGTTTTTGGCTACTTCACTTGGTGTTTTTTTATTTTCATCTACTTGGTAATTTAGATTACGGATTACGTCGTCATTTAAATAATGACTTAATTCTTCTAAAAGAGGTTCTACTTCTGGAAATTCTTGGATTAAGCGATTATTTGTGACAGGTACTGCTTGATAAGGTAAGAAGAAATTTTGATCATCTTCTAAGACAACAAGATCATATTTTTGAATTAATCCATCAGTAGAGTAGGCATCAACTACATCGCTTTCTTGGTTTGTTAAAGCAACATAACGAGGAGAGCCATCTATTGGAACGATATCTCGGAAAGATAAGTTGTAGCGTTTTTCTAGGCCTAACCAACAGTCCTGTCTTTCCATACAAGTAAGAGTTGGGGAGAAGACTAAATTAGGAGCAACTACACTTAAATCACTAATGGTTTTTAAGTTGTATTTTTCAGCGGTTTCTTTGGTTACTGTTAAGGTATAGGTATTATTGAAGTTTAAATCATTTAAAAGGTTTAATTGGTATTGTTCTTTTAATTCTTGTTTTGAAATATCGTATACTTCTTGAATATTAGAATTTGGTTCATGTTTTAAAATGTTTCCATAGATTGTTCCTGTATAATCGATATAAAGGTCAATATCACCTGTTTTTAAAGCTCCAAGTACAATGGATGATGAACCTAAAGATAAACGTTGATTTACCGTAATATCACTGTTATCTTCGACTAAGTATTTTACCATGTAGGATAAGATTTCTTGTTCAGTAAAATCCATACTACCAATCGTAATTTCTTTGTCACTTGTCGTTGTACCTAAGTGATTAAATAAAATCATGAAGATAATGAGAACAGTAGCTAGAAGTAAGATGATTTTTTGAAATAGTGGTTGTTTAAAGAAACTTTTTTTGGTGTTTTGTCTCATACTGGCAGGTGTTACTAGATTTTCAACTAAGGAAGCAAGATAGTCAATCATTAAGGCTAATAGACAAGCGGGAATTGCTCCTGCTAGGATTTGGATATTATTTACGGAACGAATTCCTGCGTATACCAAGTAACCTAATCCACCTGCACCGACAAAGGCAGCTAGCGTCATCAATCCTACTGCGCTAACACTAGAGATACGAATACCGGCCATGATCATGGGAAGTGCTTGAGGAATTTGTACTTTAGTTAGTACTTGCCAATTGGTTAATCCGATTCCTTTTGCAGCTTCGACAATTTGAGGGGAGATATTTTTGATTCCTGTGTAAGTGTTTTTTACGATTGGTAGTAAAGAATATAGGATGACCATCACAATCGCAGGTTTGCTGCCGATTCCTAAAAAAGGAATCACAAAGCCTAGGAGGGCCATCGAAGGAATAGCTTGAATGACATTCGTTAATCCTAAGACAGGTTTACCTAACGGCTTAATATAACTAATTAGTATCCCTAATGGAATACCAATCAATATAGCTAGTCCTACAGATAGGAAAGTTAGTTCAATATGTTCAATGAATAGAGAAATAATCTCACTGTGATTATCGATTAAGTAATTGATGAACTCCATTATTCTTCCTCCTCTAAAAATTGTTGACTGAGTGATGTGATTAAACTACTTCTAGTAATTAAGCCTTTTAAAATTCCATTTTTATCGACAACCGGCATGGTCGAAAGTTTATTTTCTTCGACTAGTTTTAATACATCGACGATAGAGTCTTTAGGATGGGTAGTGATGACGTCGTTTTCAATAAAGTCAGAGACTTTTTTTCCATCATAGTTGATCCCATTTAACATTTCGGCATATAAGATTCCTAATAATTTTTTATTTTCATCGACAACCATTAGACTATCTACTTTTGACATTTTCATTTTATTGAGACAGTAGAAGCAAGAAAAATTAGGACGACAAGTAACGGGGTTAGTGATCATGATATCTTCTACTTTGATTAATTTAGGAGAAGTCCAGATTCTTTTGTTACCGACAAAATTTCTTACAAAGTCATTGGCTGGATGTTTTAAAATTTGTTCAGGTGTATCATATTGGATGATTTTCCCATTATCCATAATCGCAATTTTATCCGATATTTTGATGGCTTCATCCATATCGTGAGTGACGAAGACAATTGTCTTTTTATACTTTTCTTGAAGACGTAATAATTCTTCTTGTAAGCTGCTTCTGGTTAATGGATCTAGTGCGCTAAAGGGTTCATCCATCAGGATAATTTCCGGATTATTTTCGAAAGCTCTAGCGATTCCTATTCGTTGTTGTTGTCCTCCCGATAATTCTGTAGGATATCTATCTAAATATTCTTCTTCTAAGCCCACCATACGAAGCATTTCTTTTGTTCTAGCTTCGATATCTTTTTCTTTTTTCTTTTCAAGTCTAGGAATAATTTCGATATTTTGACGTATTGTCATATGAGAAAACAAACCAGTTTGTTGAATGACATAACCGATACTACGTCTTAAGGCAATGGTTTTTTTCTTCTTGATATTGACAGAATCAATGAGAATTTCTCCACTTGTTGGTTCAATGAGACGGTTAATCATTTTTAATGTTGTGGTCTTTCCACAGCCACTTTCTCCAATCAGCGAAGTAATTTTATTTTTTTCGATCACAAAGGAAATATTATCTAGTACTTTTGTATTTTTATATTTTTTCGTTACATTTTTAAATTCGATCATGTTAGTCTCCTTATCTATTCTTTTTCATTATACCATGTTGATATTTTTTTGGAAACGGATAGCTATATTTCCTTGTCGAATAGACACTTGTTTTTTGAAAGTGAAAAGTCGATTATCTTATTTTTTTCAAGACTTATTAAAAAAAAGATGATAGAATAGTACTTAAGCAAAGGCGGACAATGTTTTATTAAAGGAGTGAGATAAATGAAACATATCGAATATTCTTTTTTAAAGAAAATTGATGAAGAATATCAACAAGATAAAACCAATAAAATTATTGAAAATGCGATTAAAAATGTCGGAATTCAAAAAGTATGTTTAAATCATGATGTTATGAATACTTTTTATGATATTTTTAATATTGAGCTACCTAAATCTAAAATATATAATCAGGTAGAGAGTCAAAGATGTTGGATCCATGCTGGGGTTAATTTGATTAAAAATAATGTAGCTAAAAATTTAAATGTTGATCCAAATGAATATGCTTTATCTATTAATTATTTGGCTTTTTTAGATAAGTTAGAAAAAGCCAATGCTTTGTATAATCAAGTGATCGAAAAGGATGATTTTAATTTTGATCAAGAAATACATGAAAGTTATTTAAAGATGGGTGTATATGAGGAAGGGTATTATAGTTTTTTTAAAGCTTTAGTAAAAAAATATGGTATTGTTCCCGAATCTGTTATGCCTGATGTAGAAAGTAGTAAAAGATCGGAAGAATTGACTAAAATATTTAGAGAAAAAGTTAAAAAAGATGTTTTTAAGTTACTTAAGGAGAAGAAGCAAAGTAAAGAGAAGTTATATGAACTTAAAGCGAATATGGTAAAGGAAAATTATCATATTTTGGCTAAGTGTTTGGGTGAATTACCTTTTACTTTTGATTATGAATATAAAGATAGATCTGGTAAGTGTATCAAACTATCTCAAATTACTCCATTAGAATTTTCTAGGCAGTATTTGACTATGGATTTAGATAATTTTATTAGTGTTGTTCATTTACCAATGTATAATAAAGAGTATTATAAACTTTATCGAAAGAAGTATAACGAAAATATTTTTGATCATAGTTATGTAGAATGGATAAATATGCCTGTTCATATTTTGAAAGACTTGGCGATTAAACAGTTAAAAGATGGGGTTCCTGTTTGTGTTGGTATGGAAGTTAGAAAAATGCGGGAAAGACAAATGGGGATTATGGATGCCAAGTTGTATAATTATCAAGAAGTATTTGGATTTGAACCACTTACTAAAGAAGAAGCATTATCTATGTATGAGATAAGATATCAACATTGTATGTTAATTACTGGCGTACACCTTGAACAAGATAAACCAGTTAGGTGGAAGATAGAAGATAGTTATGGTGATGATATTCATAAAAATGGATATTATATTATGAATGATAATTATTTTGATGAATTTGTATTTGAGGTACTTATTGATCAGAAATATCTATCTACTGAACAGTTAGAAATATTGAAGCAAGAACCAATTTTAGTAGATATGGATGAACCTTTTTAAAATGTTGTTTTTATTCAATGATTAAATGAAGAAAGGAGAAAAAAATGTTAGAGTTAATTGATATTTGTTTTACTCGTGATCATAAGAAAATATTGGATCATGTTAGTTTACAATTAGAAAGAGAAAAATTTTATGCGATAACAGGACCAAATGGTAGTGGAAAAAGTACGTTAGCGAAAATTATTATGGGAATAGAAAAACCGGATTCGGGACGTATTTTATTAGATGGTGTCGATATTACTGAGAAAACGATTGATGAGAGAGCGAGACTTGGTTTTGGGTTTGCTTTCCAACAACCGGTTTGTTTTAAAGGAATTACGGTTTATGATTTATTGAAAATCGCTACCGGAAAGGAAATTGATAAGAAAGAAGCGTGTTCGATTTTATCTAAAGTGGGTTTATGTGCTTTGGATTATATTGATCGTGAGGTAAATAGTTCACTTTCTGGTGGTGAGTTAAAACGAATCGAAATTGCGACGGTTTTGGCACGAGAACCAAAATTAGCGATTTTTGATGAGCCAGAAGCGGGAATTGATTTATGGAGTTTTCGCTCTTTGAATCGTGTTTTCCAACAACTTGGACGGAATAACTCAGGTATTACTTTAGTGATTTCTCATCAGGAACGAATTTTAAATATTGCGGATATCATTATTTTGATGGAAGAGGGACATATTACTAAGATGGATACACGAGAAAATATGGTGTCTTGTATTTTTCAGGAAGCTAAATGTTGTAGTGGGGGTGAGATGAATGGATAAGGTAGAAAAGAATTTATTGAATGAAGTTTTGAATCACGATTCCATCGAACAGGCAGATGCTTACAATATTCGCGCAAATGGGCATCTTCAAAAGAGAAAAGAAAACCCTTACATTCATATTCGCTCCAAAGAGGATGGTACTGGAATCGATATTGAGGTGTTACCAGATACTTTATTTGGAATTATCGATATTCCGGTTATTATTACCGAAAGTGGTCTTACGGATATTGTTTATAATGATTTTTATATTGGAAAAAACGCGAATGTGACGATTGTTGCCGGTTGTGGAATTCATAATCATGCTGAGAAACAGTCGCAACACAATGGAATTCATCGTTTCTTTTTGGAAGAAAATGCCAAAGTTCGGTATATCGAAAGACATTATGCTGAAGGAAAAGGCGATGGAAAGAAAGTATTAAATCCGACGACGGAGATTTCGATGAAAAAAGGTTCCTATTTAATGATGGATACGATTCAGTTAAAGGGAGTAGATGAGTCGATTAGAATCACGAAAGCGAATGTGGAAGATGGGGCAACTTTAGTGATTAACGAGAAAATTTTAACGAGTAATCACCAAACAGCTACTACAGATTTTCAGGTTACATTAGGTGGAGGCAATGCGAGTTGTCATGTGGTTTCTCGTTCTGTTGCCAAGGATGATTCTTATCAGGAATTCTCTTCTAATATTATCGGAAAAGATTTGTGTTACGGTCATGTAGAATGTGATGCGATTATTCAAGAAAATGGGCGTGTAAAAGCGATACCTGAAATCGATGCCCAAAGTGTCGATGCGAATTTGATTCATGAAGCGGCTATTGGAAAAATAGCTGGCAGTCAATTGATGAAATTGATGTCGCTTGGCTTAAGTGAAAAAGAAGCGGAAAATGCGATTATTACAGGATTTTTAAAATAGACTAGAAGAAAAAAAGGAAAGTAGAAGAAAATGCACGATTTTAGGAGAAAGTGTTATTTCTTCTTTTTTTTTACTTGCTGAATAGAATAATAGTAGGTATAGGTGATTTTCTTGGCAAAGAGAAAGGTACAGTATATTTGGGTAGAAAAAATAAAAACTGTGGGTCAGTCACAAAATCTGGTGTCTCAGTTTAATCAGAAATTCTACTATACGATTCAAAAGATAGAGTTGTTTTCTCGTGGTGACAAAAAATCATGATGCGAGTCGTTTTATACTTACGATTATCGGATGAAGATCGTGATAAGTTAACGCCAATAGAACGTTCAGAAAGTATCAAAAATCAAGAAAAGATGTTACGAGATTATGCCCTTCGTCAGAATTGGAGAATTGTTGCCATTTACGATGATGAGGATTGGTCCGGAGCCGATATTACTCGTCCTAATTTTAATCGGATGATTGAAGCTTGCCGAAAAAACGAAGTTGATATTGTTTTAGTCAAATCTCAAGCTAGATTTGCACGCGATATGGAAGTCGTCGAAAAATATGTTCACGATAAATTCTTAGAGTGGAATATTCGCTTTGTTTCTTTAATGGAAAAGATTGATAATACGAAGAAAGAAACAAAGAAAATGAGTCAAATTATAGGTCTTACGGATGAATGGTTCTTGGAAGATACTTCTCATAATATTCGTGAAACTTTGAAAATAAAACGACAAAATGGGGAATTTACTGGTAGTTTTGCCCCCTATGGATATCAGAAAGATCCCGAAAATAAGAATCATTTAATTCCTGATGAAAGAGTAAGAAAATATATTGTTCGCATCTTTCAAGAGTATAGTCATGGGGTGGGTATCGGAACAATCGCTCGTCGTTTAACGGAAGAGCAGATACCTAGTCCGTTAGAACATAAACTTTCTAATGGTAGCCATTTAAAACTCCCCGCATTAAACACTCACTTTTTTTTCAATAAAATTACTGATCCAGGTGAGTATGTCATCCGGATTTCTTATACTAATTGGAGTAGGGAAATTATTCAATCTTTATGTACGTTAGAATATTTATCTAATTTTTCTAAATTTCGAGGCGAAATTACTTTTCGAACAGTAAAAGATAGAAAGAGTAAAGTATATTATTCTTGTTTTCCTTTAGAAAAAGTTATATTTATTTTAAAGAACAGAAAAACAGAACTATTTTCTTTTTTGGAAACAAGTGATATCTGTCAATCTTTAAGTTTAGGAGAAACGCTTCCCAAGAACGCGACTTGTCTTATCATGTATACTCCTAGGGTAGATAGGTTGCATGAGAACAATTATGAATTTCATGTTCATTTAAATGAAAATAAACAGCATTTAGATTTTGAGTATATTGTCCATTCTCTTTTCCCGGACGAGAAATTGACTGAGAATTATCACATTCAGATTCGAAAACAATTTAAGTGGAGTATGACAACAATAAGAAAAATTTTACAAGACGAAGTATATTTGGGCCATTTAGTTCAATTTAAGACTACAACAGTAAGTTATAAAAATAAGAAACTGATTTATCATCCTAAGGATAAACAGATCCGAGTCGAAAATACACACGAACCAATTATTGATGAGCAGCTTTGGAATCAAGTTCAAAAACGGATCGCTAGTCACAAGAAAGTAAGTCATGATGGCAAAGTTCATTTATTGGCGGGTAAGGTTTTCTGTCGTTCTTGTGGTCGCCCATTTTATAAATGTGGGAAGAAAGATGGTCATCAATTACGTTATTTATGTTGTAAAGATAAGGTAAATAAATGGGTCAATTGTACGAATCGTAAGTATATTTCTGAATTTACGTTACATGAGGAAGTATTAAAACGATTTAATGAATTATTAAATCAGTATTATCGGGTAGAGGTTCAAATAGAACTTTATCATCAAAATAATATCAGTGAGTCTTTGACTAAAAGAATTGAGTATTTAACAAAAAGTATGTTTGTACTTAGACAAGAATTAGAAAAGAAAAAGGAGTATCTTCAAGTTTTATATGAAGATTTTAAAAAAAATTATGTTAGTCAAGAAGAATATTTTTCTTTTCGTGAACGTTATCGACATTCTATCGAAAAAGGAAAAGCGGAACTTCAACAATTAGAGAATGAACTTTCTGCTTTAGAATGGCGACAAAATAAAGAAAAGATGGATTGTTCTTATCTAGAAAAAAAGTTTACTAAGTATTGTTCTTTGTCGCAATTAAATGTTGAAGTGGTGAATGATTTTATTGAAAAGATAGAAATTGGTGAATATGATTCGGTAACGGGAAAACGGGAAATTGAAATCATTTGGACGTTGGATTAGGAAGGATAAAAAGCCGTAGGATTATTTTAACTCATGATGAAAAAATTTTATATAACCGTTTTAAAAAACATTATTGGTAGTTTTCCTATTCGAATTTATGGTATACTTGAACTAAGCTAATCTAGGAGTTGATAGTATGCGTGAAAAAATGAGGGGATTAATCAAGGGAAACGATAAAAAATCGGTATTTGTGTATTTTTTACTTCGTACGTTGATTATTATTTGTATGATTCGGGAATTGATGAATGGTAATTTTCAGAATGCAGCCCTTTGTGTGTTGTCTTTGATTTTATTTTTATTACCTTTCTTTATTGAGAAAAAATTAAAAATTGAATTGCCTAGCCTTTTAGAAATTATTATTTTTTGTTTTATTTTTGCGGCCGAGATTTTAGGAGAAATCAATAATTTTTATGGAACTTTTCCCTATTGGGATACTATTCTACATACCTTAAATGGCTTCTTATGTGCGAGTGTTGGGTTTTCATTGGTTTATTTACTTAATGAAAATAGTAAGTCTTTTTATTTGTCACCAATCTTTGTTTGTTTAGTGGCGTTTTGTTTTTCGATGACGATTGGCGTTGCGTGGGAATTTTTCGAGTATGGGATGGATTCTTTGTTTGGTTTAGATATGCAAAAAGATGAGATTGTCGATCATATTAATACGGTGACTTTTGACCCTAAACAAGATAATCAAGTGGTTTCTATTTCTGGAATTAAACAGACAGTATTATATGGACAAGAGGGAGTTTTATACAAAATGGATGGCTATTTAGATATTGGTTTACATGATACGATGAAAGATATGTTTGTCAATTGTATTGGTGCGTTTGTCTATAGTGTTTTTGGTTATCTTTATATGAAGAATAAGAAAAAATATGGTTTAGCTGGAGAGTTTATTACTAAACGAGCATCTTTACATAAAAATGAAATTTAAGGTTATAGTATAAAAGAGTAGTTGTTTACTATTCTTTTTTAGGAGCTGATGGTTATTGAAAACACTTTATTATCATGGGACGATTATTACTTTAGAGGATTCTCTTTATGCATCGGGAGTTTTAGTGGAAGAGGGCAAAATTAAGGAGGTTTATTATGAACAAGTTCCGTTAGATCTTGAGGATACGAAGTATATCGATTTACAAGGTAAAACGTTAATGCCTTCTTTTATTGACAGTCATAGTCATATTGTTCAAGTGGCAACGGTATTAGACATGGTGGATCTATCTCATTGTCAGAATTTTGAGGATTTGGTGACTACGTTATCTTCAAAGTTAACAGTAGATAAGGAATGTTTAATCGCTTTTGGCTATGATCATAATCAATTTCAAGAAGAGAAACATCCTAATCGGGAATTGTTGGATATGGTTTCTACTAATGTTCCAATTTTAGTTACCCATAAGTCCGGACATATGGGTGTAGGAAACAGTAAGTTTTTAGAACTAGCTGAGATTACGGATGAAAAAGAGAATCCGGCAGGTGGATTAATTGGGCGAGATGAAAACGGAGACTTGACGGGCTATTTAGAGGAAGCGGCTTTTATGGAAGCAACTTCTCATTTACCGGAAGTTTCCTTTGAAACGCTATGTTCTTCTTTTCAAAAAGCGGAAGACTGGTATTTGGCCCACGGAATTACGACTGCTCAGGATGGAAAGACTGGAAAGAAAGATTTTGAACTACTAACTTCTCTTGCGAAAAGACAACGTTTACGTCTAGATATTGTCAGTTATATTGATATGAAGACAAATAGTGAGTTATTGGTGGAACATCCTGAATATAAAGAATATCAACATCATTATCGAATTGGTGGTTATAAATTATTTTTAGATGGATCTCCCCAAGGAAAAACCGCTTGGTTATCACAACCTTACGAGAATGAAGCTACTTATTGTGGTTACCCTGTCTATACAGATTTAGAATTAGAAGATTATTTAAAAAAGGTATTAGCGGATCAAAGCCAAGTACTTGTTCACTGTAATGGGGATGCGGCTTGTGAACAGTTGATTCGTATTTGTAGTAAGCTAGATTCTATTAGTAAGTATCGCCCAGTCATGATACATGCTCAATTGGTTAGACAAGATCAATTAAAGAGAATGGTACAGCTTGGTATTATTCCTTCCTTTTTCGTTGATCATGTTTATTATTGGGGTGATGTTCATCTTAAAAATTTAGGGGATCGTGCCTATTCAATAAGTCCATGTCACAGTGCAAGTATACTTGGTTTACCTTTTACGCTTCATCAAGATACCCCAGTATTACCACCAGATATGTTTCATAGTATTTGGTGTAGTGTAAAGAGAGAGACTTCATCAGGAGTTACATTAGGAAAAGAAGAACAAATCTCTGTGCTTGATGCCTTAAAAGCAGTTACGATTCATGCGGCGTATTCTTATTTTGAGGAAAAAGAAAAGGGGAGTATTTTACCTAGCAAATATGCGGATTTTATTATTCTCGATAAGAATCCCCTTGAAGTAGATATCGATGAGATTCTAACAATTCAAATATTAGAGACGATAATTAGAGGTAAAACAGTATTTCTTAAAGTCTGACAAAAAGCTACTTAGGTAGTTTTTTTTTATTCAAATTGGTTGAAGTTGTTATATAATAAAATTATGTAGGCTTAAACTTTGGAGGTGGGAGCATGAGAATATTATCTTCTATAAAATAATCATAGAAGGGAGAAAGATGAATGTTAGAAGCAAGTCATATTACGATTACGATAGGTACAAAAGTATTGATTGGTGACTTGAGTTTTATATTAAATAGAAAAGATAAAATCGCAATTATCGGCGAAGAAGGAGATGGAAAATCTACCTTATTAAAGTGTTTACTAGGTCTTTGTGATTACGCTACGCTAACTGGAACGGTAAAGACATGGGGAAAACGAATTGGTTATTTACCACAATTTTTGCCGGCGGAAGAAAAGAATCAGACTGTCTTTTCGTTTCTGTTTCATCAGTTAGAAGAGTATTATGAAAAGGTTAATGATTTTTACCGTTATCTAAGAGAATTAGACCTAGAGGATACGATTTTAGATAAGCCTATGTTTGTTTTATCGGGTGGAGAACAGATAAAGATTCAATTATTGAAGTTGTTACTCGATAGATATGATATTTTATTTTTAGATGAACCAAGTAATGATTTAGATCTTGCGACAATTCTTTGGTTAGAAAAATTTATCCAACAAGTCGATTTACCGATTCTTTACATTTCTCATGATGAAGTATTATTGGAAAATACAGCCAATGGTATTCTGCATTTAGAACAAGTGCGGAAGAAGACTCGTAGTCGTCATACTTTTTTACGAATAGGATATCAGGAGTATGTTGATCTTCGGTTACGGGAGTTGGAAAAACAGGAACAACAAGCTAGTTTCGAAGCAAAGGAGTATGAAAAACGACAACAAAAATTAGATCAAATTACTAAGAAAGTGGCGTATCAACAAGAAACAATTTCTCGGCGTGATCCCCATGGTGGCCGGTTATTAAAAAAGAAAATGCATAATTTGAAAGCCCAGGCTAAAAAACTAGAAGCGGTGTCCTTGACGGAATATCCCGATGTGGAAGAAAGTATTCGGCTTTCCTTTCCCCAAGTCGAAATTCCTAGACAAAAGAAAATTTTAGAACTTAACCATTTTTCTTTGACGATTGGAGAAAAAACATTAGCTTCATCGATCAATCTTACAGTAGCAGGTGGCGAGCATATTGCGATTGTTGGTATGAATGGAAGTGGAAAGACCACATTATTAAAGGAAATTGTGAATCGGTTGAAGGACCGCACTGACTTAGTCGTTGGGTACTTTCCCCAGAATTATGATGAACAATTGGATGAAGAAAAGACGCCATTAGCGTTTTTAACAAAGATTGGCGATAAGGACGAATTAACTTTGATTAGAACGCAGTTAGGGAATTTAAAAGTTACTTCTTGGGAGATGGAAATGCCCATTCGTTTTCTTAGTGGTGGGACTAAAGCGAAAATTTTACTAGTTAAATTGTTGCTTAGTCGAGCTAATGTGTTGTTGTTAGATGAAGTAACTAGAAACTTAAGTCCACTTTCTAATCCGGTTATTCGTCAAGCACTTTCCCATTATTCAGGAACAGTGATTAGTATTTCTCATGATCGAAAATTTCTTCAGGAAGTAGTAAATCGGTATTATATTCTATCTAGTTGTGGCTTACAAGAAGTTAGATTAGATGACCTTTCTCATTTAAATGCATAAATTAAAGTAAGGTGAGAATCATGAGTTATCGAATCTATCGAAAAGATCAGTTGGGATTAAAGAAAATTGGAAACGTCAACGAGCTAAAGGATATTTCTCATTTGATTAGTCAAAACCAACAAGAAGGCATAGCTAGTAGATATATTATTGTCGAACATGATTCGGCTTTAGATTGTGATCATGTTTTAGGGGTAATTTCTGGTAGTGATACGTTAGAATCGTGGCAAGAAAAAAGAACAAATAATAAAAAGATGCAGAAAAAATTAAAATAGATAGAAAAAGAGGGAGTAAAAAATGAAAAAATTAAAGATGGATAGAAAAAAGAAAATTATCGTAATAACTGGCGTGATATTGGTTGTGTTACTCGCTAGTTTTGCTTGTATACTTTTTATGAAGAAAAATCGTTATCATGAAGTAAATGTATATTTATTTTCTGGAGAAACATGTCCAGTTTGTCAAAGAGCTAGGACTTATATTGGAGAATTAAATGAAGAATTAGATGGTAAAATCAATTTAATTGAATATGAAGTATGGAACGACGAAGAAAATAAAGCCAATATGGATAAGGTGGCCGAAGAGTTTGGTGATACATTATCAGGAGTACCTTATATCATTGTTGGTGAAGAGACATTTAATGCTTTTTCTGATGTCATTGGGTTACGAATTAAGGATGCGATTGAAGCAGAGATGGAAAAGAAGAATCCTACAGATTTAGTAGCGCCAATTATTAGCGAAGAGTAATTTGTCGACAAAATTCGTGTATAAAGTTGTCAATTTGAACCAAAAGTAAGAAAAGATAGAACTAGAATAAAGAAGTCTATCTTTTTTTCATATACTAGGAATTTGCTTTGTATAGAAAAATAAAATCAAAAATAGAAAATTTTGTATTTTGCTTGACTTTCATACATTTGTTTGGTATGGTCTTGTTAACCACGAATAACACCAAAGGAGGAATGACATCATGAATATGTATAAAAGTTATCAGTTTCGTCTTTATCCAAACGATAGTCAAACCATTATGATTCAAAAAACGTTTGGCTGTACAAGACTTGTTTATAATCATTATCTTGAAAAAAGAAAAAAAGAACATTTAACTTGTTTTGATACGATCAAAGATTTGCCTAATTTATATTCAGAATATCCATTTTTAAAAGAAGTGGACTCTTGTAGTTTAAGATGTAGCTTATTTGATTTAGAAGATGGCATTAAGCGATTTATTAATCATCAAAACAATTATCCTAAGTTTAAAGGAAAGTATAGTTCAAAAAGAAGTTATCGAACGAATTATATGACTAGTACTTATAAAGAAAGAAA
>DVKF01000003.1 GCA_018716115.1 Candidatus Alloscybalousia intestinigallinarum | reverse complement strand
CTTTATATTTTTCTTGTTCTTTCATTCTTAATTCTACCTTTCTCATTTATGTCACCTCGGTGACATATTATATAACAGTGAGACATTTTCGCAAGTTAACACTTAAGACATTATCACAAATTAATCATACTACTTGTCTTTTTTAAAAATCGTTTATTGACAAGCTTGTTATTTTATATTATAGTTAGCACGTAACATAGATGATAAACGAGGTGCGAAATATGATTAAAATATTAAAAAATACAGTTTCTGATGAACAAACGAAACTTTATTCTTGTGAACAATTAGAAAAAGATTCTTGGATTAATTTAATTCATCCGACAACAGAAGAAATTAGACAAGTAGCAAGTGAGGTTAATATTGATCCCCATATGATTTCTCAAGTATTAGTAGAGAAAGAGTTGCCAAGAATCAAAAAAAGCGATAACGCAGTACTAGTGGTTATCGATATTCCTTATACTAAAGATAAGAGTGTAAAAAATAAATATGTAACTTATCCTTTAGGAATTATTCTATCTGATCATTCTTATATTGTTACGGTTTCTCTAGTAGAACATGAATTTTTAAAGAAAATTGAAGCGGAAGATAATACCGAATTTTTTACTGATCGGAAAGTCAGGTTTTTAATACAGATGTTATTAAAGTCGGCTGAAGTGTATCTATCGACATTAAATCTTATCGATGAAGATATTCAAAAAGTAGAAAAAAGTACTTATTATTCAACCAATAATAAACAATTGCTTAATTTCTTAAACATTCAAAAAACGCTTGTATATTTTATAACTTCTCTACAAGCGAATAGTAGTGTATTAGAAAAATTACATAAAGAAGATATTCTTCCTATTAGTAAAGAAAATAAATCTCTATTAGAGGATGCGATCATTGAAAATAAACAATGTATTGAAACGAGTGCGGTTTACCGAGAAATTTTATCTTCGACAATTGATACTTATGGGACGATTATTTCCAATAACTTAAACGTAATCATGAAATTTCTAGCTGGAATTACGATTGTATTTTCTATTCCTACCATGATTGCTTCTTTTTTGGGAATGAATGTCCCATTAGGATTTATTGGTAAGAGCGAATTATCTTTCTTCTTTATCTGTATCGTTTCTTTAATTATTTCTATTTTGTTAGCAAAATGGCTAAAAAAGAAAAATATGTTGTAGGAGATTTACTTTTCTAAATCTTCTTTTTTGATGATAAAAATATTCTTTTCTTGGTAAAAAGCATAGAAGATATCTTCTATATTCACATGTTCTTCAGTTAATGTTTTTTGTAACCACTTTTTTGTCTTTTGAATTTGAGTTAAAGTATCTTCTTGAATTTTACCATCTAAAATAAGGGGTAATGGATAATCGCCAAAACGGTTATCTTTTTTCTTAAACACACTTAATTTGCCACTCGTTTCTAGAATAGCATAGTCGACTTCTTCGATACTTTTAACATGTTGTTCTCTAAGTTGAGTTAATAAATCATCGATGTTGTAACGTTGTTTTACCATTTCTTTAAAATTAATCTTTCCGCGATTAATCATAACTGAAGGTGTTCCATCAAAAGCATCTCTTACCTTTTGATTTTTTAAGGAATAGTATGCCATTCCCATTTGAATTAATACTAAAACAACAATGGGGATAATCGATAAAAAGATACTTTCTGTACGATTATCAATTGAAATAGCCGCTAGTTCTGCGATTAAAATAGAGACAATCAAGTCGACAATGCCTAATTGCCCTACTTCTCTTTTTCCCATAAAACGATATAGGACTGTAATGATGACGTAAAAGAGAATTGTTCTTTCTAAAACAATGAGATAATCCATATTAATCACCTATTTTTATTATGAGGAGTGTCATATTTTTTTATACAATATCATAGGGTTTACTAGGTGAAATATATGGCGTTTATGAAATATCTTAAGGTACTTCTCTTTATCTTGATTCCATTATTCTTATTTAATGTGATTCTTTCTTTGTTATACTATTTTAATGTTATTCCAACCGGCGTAATGAATTATCTAAAGTTAGCCATTATCTGTTTATCGATGTTAGTTGGTGGGATATATATTGGATCTAAGGCAACGAAAAAAGGTTGGTTAGAAGGCTTAAAGGTAGGTTTAGAAATTATTGTTATTTTCTTTTTGCTTAGCTATCTTGGCTTTGATTACGGTCTTTCGATTAAGGCAGTTATTTATTATTTGATTCTACTTGCTTCTTCTACTTTAGGAAGTATGATTGGTATCAGTAGAACAAGCCAAAAATAAAATGTGATCGTCTCACATTTTATTTGTTTTATTTAGATTTTGTCGAAAAATAATCTCGATAGAATTCATCTCTAAAGTTAAGTAGTCTATCTTCTTTAATTGCTTGGCGTAACTCTTCGGTTAAACGAATTAAAAAGCGGATATTATGAATAGAAAGAAGTCTTCCGCCTAGGGTTTCGTTGGCTTTAATCAAATGGCGAATGTATGCTTTTGTATAGTTTTGACAAGCATAACAATCACACCCTTCTTCTATTGGCGTAAAGTCTTCAGTATATTTGGCATTTTTTAGATTAATACGTCCATACTTGGTAAAGGCGTGACCATGACGGGCAATTCTAGTGGGAAGAACGCAATCAAACATATCAATTCCTCGAATAACGCCTTCGATAATATCGGCTGGCTCTCCTACCCCCATCAAATAACGAGGCTTATCTTTCGGTAAGTGGGGAATAGAATAATCGATGGCTGCATACATATCTTCTTTTGATTCTCCGTCATTGGCTACTCCACCGATACTATAACCGTCAAAACCAATCTTTACTGTTTCTTTGGCAGAATATTCTCGTAAATCTTGGTAGGCTCCTCCTTGGACGATTCCAAATAACGATTGCCGAGGGTTATTGTGTACTTTCTTTCCTCTTACTGCCCATCGTAAAGTACGTTCGATACTATTTTTCATATATTCATGACTAGCACTAGCTGGTGGACACTCATCGAAGCTCATGGCGATATCACTATCTAATTTGTTTTGAATTTCAATACTTTTTTCTGGGGTTAAAAATAAACTACTGCCATCTAAGTGACTTTTAAATTTTACCCCTTCTTCGCTAATATTTTTAGGGCTGGCGAGGGAAAAGACTTGAAAGCCGCCACTATCGGTTAAGATTGGTCCATTATAGTTCATAAAACGATGAAGTCCCCCTGCTTTTTCGACTAAATCCGCACCAGGTCTTAGCCATAAGTGATAAGTATTAGCCAAAATTACGCCTGTATGCATCGCATATAATTCTTCAGGAGTTAATGTTTTTACCGTTGCTTGAGTTCCCACCGGCATAAACATTGGTGTTTCTACGGTACCATAGTTGGTTTCTATGGTTCCAAGTCTCGCTTTTGTGTCTTTTTCTTCGTGTAATAAATTGTATTTTATTTTCATTAAATCACCTATTTCTATTTTTGATTATTCAAAAGTCGTTCTTTTTGAGTAGCTATTTCTTGATAAAGAAGATCAATTCCATTATCAGCAACTTTATTACTGATAATTGCTTCAATTGTTAAGTCTCTTAGATTGTTGTTACTTCTATACGATAATGGTTCACTCGATTGAATTAAACTACTAAAAAATGAAGGAGAACTATGATACTTTTCTCTAAATAAAAGTTCCTGACTCTCTATAAATTCAATTTGTTTCATCGAAAGTTGTTCTGGTAAATACCACATACCAAAGTATTTTCCTTCTACTGAAACTCCAGAATTAAAGAAAGCAGCAAAGCCTTTTTTACTTAAGTAATTTCCTAAATCATCGTGGGACCCGCCTTTTGGACAATCCGTTAAGCCGATATTTTCACAGAATTCTCTGCATTCTTCTCGGTGGTCACCGTTCATGGCTAACTTAGGGAAAAATTGTGCTTTCCCATCTGGAAGTTCTTTATCCATATATTGATCATTTGGGATGATCCAAAGTAATTTTTGTTCGTAATTCATATTTATTCCGTCCTTTCCTCGGATAATCGTTGTTGGTTATTTTATATTAATGGCTATTATTTAGATTTAGAAAATGAATTCGTTTGATTGTACAAATCTGTTAAAATATGTGTTTCCTTATTTGGATAAGCTTGCGTTATTTTCATGTGAAGATTACTATCTAAATCAAAGGGATAACTTATAATTTCTAAATTAGGAAAGTGATAACTTAGTCTCCGTAATGTCCTGATCAATTTCTCGGTTTGATTACGAATATCTCTAGTTAATTGAACTAGTTCTTCCTTTTTAATTTGTTCTAAGCGTTCTTCTTTATAGAGGAAACGAAATAAAGAGATAGATTCATTTAGCGCTTGCTCTTTTGCTAGATAACGAAGTGGTAAAAAGCTAGTGGTGACTAGTTTCGTAATTCCATTACGTTCTAAATGCTTTAAAAACATGGTTAAACTGTATAGCGCACTGACAGAAATATCGGAAATATTTTCTGGATAATATTCTGTCTTTTTTTCTTTATAAGCTTGATACTCCAAAGAATCTTGAACATGATCGTTTGCTTTATATAGATAGCGGTCGATCTTTTTAAAGAAAGAGGTTTTATTTTCATTACGAGGACGTTTTTTTCCTTTGATACTATATAAATAAGCTACTCCATCAGATATACCATAACTAATCTGCGGTAAGGGGTAACTTTCCCCGTCGCCATTTTGATTATATCCAATTATCTTACTGTCTAAATAGTACGGAGTTTCTAAAGAGGCGAATTGTCTTTTTATTTCCGAGACAATACCTAGTCCTTGATTGATATCTAATGGAACTTCTAATGGTATCCGATTTTCTTCTGGAATAAAAAATTGAATTCTCCGATTTAGAAAAGCCTGCGGATAGATAAAATCTTCACTAGTGGCATTTTTCCAGACTAATAATAGTAAATATTTTATTTGATTATGGATGCTTTCCCCACAACATAACACTAAATATCTTCGTAGATTTTCTTCTTCATTCAAGAATTGAAATTGTTGTTTAATGTATTCTATTAACAGAGAGTCGAAGTTTTCTTTGTCTCTAATAATTAAAACTGGCGGATCAAAGGATAAGTCATTATTTCTTAGATCATTGAATAATAAATTAGATTCTTTTTTCTCATCAGTAACGATAGAAAAAGGGAAATAGTAAGGATTATCATGTATTTTTATTTTTCCGTTTTCTAATTTTAATTCGGGTACAATTTCTTTATAAAATATCTCTAAGATTAAATTATCCAAGTGTTTTCCCCCTTTCTATGTTGAACTTACCTTTTATTTAATTAACATACTATCTCCAAAAGAGAAGAACCGGTATTTTTCTTTAATTGCCTCCTGGTAAGCATTTAATATATGTTCTCTTCCTGCTAAGGCACTTACTAGCATAATTAGTGTCGATTTGGGTAGATGAAAATTGGTAATTAAACAGTCGATAGCTTGGAAAGTATAGCCTGGATAAATGAAAATATCGGTTGTTCCGTAACATTCTTGAAACTGATGGTATTTGTTCATAATGGTTTCTAACGTTCTTACGCTAGTTGTTCCTACGGCTATTATTTTCTTGCCTTCTTTTTTGGTCTTAGTTAAAATATCGGCAGTTTCTTTACTCATTTCATAATATTCGCTATGCATTTTATGTTCTTCAATATTTTCTACCTGGACTGGTCGAAAAGTACCTAAGCCAACATGAAGAGTAACATAGGCAACATTTACTTTTTTGGCCTTAATTTTATTTAAAAGTTCTTCTGTAAAATGTAATCCGGCGGTTGGTGCAGCAGCACTTCCTAAATTTTTAGCATATACCGTATTGTAACGAGATTGATCCGCAAGTTGTTCGTGAATATATGGAGGTAATGGCATTGTGCCTAACTCATCTAGAATCTCTAATAAAATTCCATCGTAGATTAAACGATAACAGCGAATGCCCTCTTCTTTCTCCTCGATACATTCTGCTTTTAGTTTTCCTTCTCCAAAAGAAATTATTGTTCCTTTATGAACGCGTTTAGCTGGCTTAGTCAAACACTCCCAAGTATCATCCTGCATATCTTTTAATAATAATACTTCAATTACCGCATTTGTCTCTTCTTTGATTCCAATCAATCTAGCCGGTAATACCTTGGTATCATTTAATACCAAGGTATCTCCTTCTTCCATATAGGATATAATATCCGGAAACTGATGATGCTCAATTTCTCCTGTTTTCTTATCTAGTACTAATAATCTAGAGCTATCTCTTTTTTCAAGTGGTGTCTGCGCGATTAACTCACTTGGTAAATTATAGTCAAAATCTTCTAGTTGCATAACTATCCTCTTTTCTATTTTCTCATCATATCTAGTAGTTCATAATAATCTTTTTGATAAATTTCATTAGCCATTTTTTCTAAGAATTCCTCTTTCCGTGCTTTAGTAATTCTTTTGGCTTTATATGTACGATAAATGTATTCTAAAATTTCCGTTCTCACATCGACTTCTAACGTCTTAAATCTAGCTGCATGGAGTGCTTTCGGATGACCAACAACAGGTAACATTTTACTCATTTCTTTTATCGTTTTATCTTTAAAATAATCGGCTAACATAAATATTGGTCCATCTTCCAGTAATCTTATATTAACTTTACCATTTTCTATTAAACTAGCTAAAGTAATAATATAAATATACTTTTCATTTGGTGTAATCATTAATTCATCAACATAATCAATAAAATTTAATATTTTTTGTTGTTCATCTTCTTCTTCAATTAATAAGACTGGCAAACAATTCCATTTTTTTATGTTATCATGTTCTTTTAATATTGTAAAATCATTATTTACTGCTCCGTTGATATGATCGATAATTTTTCCTAATGGCATTCCACTAAATATTTTTTCAATTCTAACTTCTCTCATCCTTTTTATTCTCCTTTTATCAATTAAATATCGTATTTTGATATTCTATTTTCAAATGTTCATAAGCTAAGTGCGTGGCTACTCTTCCACGAGGAGTACGTTTTAAAAAGCCTTGTTGTAATAAATAGGGCTCACATACATCTTCTAAAGTAGCTACTTCTTCACCTATCGCACTAGCTACTGATTCAATTCCGACTGGTCCACCCCGGAATTTTTGAATAATCGCTAATAAGAATTGGTGATCAGTTTCATCTAATCCCTTATCGTCAATTTTTAAACGCTCGAGGGCTTTTTTGGTAATTGGCAAATCAATTGTTCCGTTTCCTTCTACTAGAGCAAAATCACGAACACGTTTAAATAAACGATTGGCGATTCTAGGGGTACCACGACTTCTACTAGCTAGTTCTAAAGCCGCTTTTTCCTCGATAGGAACACCTAAAACACGAGAAGTCCTTTTTACAATTGCCATCAACTCTTCAGTGGTGTAATATTGTAGTTTTTCGATAATTCCAAAACGATCTCGTAATGGAGAAGTTAAATCTCCAGCTCTAGTGGTTGCCCCAACTAAGGTAAATGGCGGCAAATTAATCCGGATACTTCTTGTATTTCCTTCCCCACCAATCATGATTTCTAACATAAAATCTTCCATAGCAGGATAAAGAATTTCTTCGATAAATGATGGCATGCGATGAATCTCGTCGATAAACAACACATCGTTTGGCTCGAGTGTAGAAAGAATAGCCGCCAAATCACCAGATTTCTCAATACTTGGACCACTCGCAGTTTTGATGTTTACCCCAAGCTCATTAGCGATAATATTCGCTAGTGTGGTTTTTCCTAATCCTGGAGGGCCATACAATAATACGTGGTCAAGTGGCTCTTCTCTCATTTTAGCTGCTTCAATATATACTTTAATATTTTGTTTGACATCCTCTTGACCAATATATTCATTAAGATGATCGGGGCGAATATTGGTATCCGCATCTTCTTCATCTAACACTTCTCCTGAGAGAATCTTATCTTCCATAATAACACCCCTTTCTCATTATTTTAGCAATAGTTTTAGTGCTTCTTTGACTTGATCTTCTAAAGATAATTCTCCATCTATTTTAACGACAACAGATTTCACTTCTTTTTCTTTATAGCCTAAACCTTTTAATACTTCTATTAATTCCTCATAGCTATTAGAAGCATTAGCCATATCTCCGGTTAATTGAATCTTTCCTTTTAGATCTAAAACGATCTGTTTAGCTAATTTTTCTCCTATTTTTGGAAATTTCTTTAAATATAAAATATTCTCTCGTTCAATGGCATCGACAATACCACCTATGGAACCGGTTGCTAGAATAGGTAGAGCCATACGTGGGCCTAGCCCTTTTACAGCGATTAATTTTAAAAATAAATCTTTTTCTTCTTTTGTTTTAAACCCGTATAAGCTATTTTCATCTTCGCGAATATATTGGTAAAGATAAATTTTATACTCTTGGTCTAAATTAAATGCATAAGGATTGGGTGTATTAATCTGATAGCCGATACCAGATACTTCAACGATAATAGAGCTAGCTTCGACATCGGTTACCTTTCCTATCATATAATTATACATAATATCTCTCCTTTTCACTATTCTTATTATATAATAAATTATCTTTTTTTGAAATAGAACGAGGTTAAATTACCCGATAATTTATTCTGTAGAGTAAATCGCAAGAGATCAACTAGATAATAAAGAAAGTACTATACCGAACTAGCATAGTACTTTCTGTTTTAATCTTTATTTGAACGATTTCTCTTACGAGCGTTTTTAATGCCTTCTTTTTTGGCATTTCTTCTTCTTACTCCAGGTTTATCATAACCTTCTCTTTTTTTGCATTCAGAAGGGACTCCATCTCTAGCTACTTTTTGCTTGAATTTTTTTAGTGCGAATTCTAGATTCCCGTTTTTTACTGGCACTTGTGTCATTGTTTTCCCCTCCTTCCGCGTTTACTACAATAGATTATAGCGCAAATTTCTACATATTTCAACATATTTTATATTCATTTCACAAAAATTTGCGAGTGATAAAACAGATTGTGGACTCTTTGGTTACCTGAATTTACATTTTCTGGTAAAAAAGAAAGTGCCTGATTAATTGTCTGTTCTAATTCACTATCGGAAGGAGAGATCAAACTACTAAGTTCTTTCTTTACTTCTTCGATTAAATGATCTAATTCTTTAACATCATCAATATTCAATACTGCTTCACGAATTAACTCGATAGACTCGTCATCGTCAAGATATTTTTCGAGGAGCTTATGTTCTTCTTCATTTAAAAAAGAAACCTCAAAAGTAGTAAAATTCTTTATATAATTTTCAAGATCGTATTTTAAAATTAATAACCTAAGATCATAAAAATTGTTTTTAATCATTTCATTCCCACTTTCTACTCCAATTATATAAAAACTACAGGTAAAAGTAAAGAATGGAAAAAATGAACCTTTCTTAATTATTTCTTCTTTTTGAAAAACCGGGAAATCAGGATAGTTAAAGTTATTCACCTTTGTTCATTTTCTCTAACTATTTTTAAAAAGAACACATGTTGTTACTGAATATTCTTCTGATTGATGAACCAAAGCTCCTACCTAAAGATGCGATGGTGTCAATTAATGTAGACACAGCATTTACTAGTGTTCCTGTAATGCTTGTTCCTCCCTCTATTGAGCGTAACTCTGTTTCACTGATAATTTTCATTTTCCCTCCTTATTTATCACATTTTAATGGGCGCGTCAACCCGTCAAAAAATCCTACAATAAAAATAGCTGCAGCGATAATTCCTCCTACTCCCCATAGGCTAAGACCGCCTCCTTGAATAGTCTCTAGTTCTTGTTCTTTTAATATTTCCATATTACTCCTTTCTGATTATCCGATAAATACTTTCCATTACAGTTGAAGACGATAAAACTATTTTTCCTTCCAACATGTCTATATTACTAGAAAAACCATCTAATTTTAATTCTATATCCACTCCGGTATTATTTTTTTCTTTTACCGAGACTATCTGATAAGAATATTTTTCATTATTGATTACTATTGTTCCTATTTCTTTTATCGTCCTCAATTCTTCTAGCAATAATGAAATTCTATAATTGGTTTCTGTTTTAACCAGTTCGACTTTGTAGCCTTTTTCTAGTTTTATGAAAATTGCTACATACACTACTCCTATTATTAAAATAATTACTACCCATTTGTTCTGTTTTAGTTTTGGCAACGGTAATTCCTCTTGATGAAGTTCACTAAGTTCTTGAACAATACCGTTAGCGTGCATAGATTACTCCATCTATCAATTGATATTTATGAGAAAAAAGATCATTGTTATGGTATCTATGAGATATCATTACAAAAATTTTATTGGGATATTCTTGAAATAATGCTTTTAGAATTTCTCTTTCTCTTTGAATATCAATTTCATTCATACTTTCGTCAAAAATATAGCATTTAGCGTTTTTTAGTAGTGCCCTAGCTAATATTATTCTTTGTCGTTCGCCACCACTTACATTAAAGCCATTTTCTTCTAGTGGCATCCGGTAGGACAAAGGACTTCTAGCGGCAATTTCGTTAACTTTACATAGTTGACAAACTTTTAGAAATCTCTGGGATAATGTTTCGTCATCATCATTATTCGTCAAACAGATATTTTCATAAATGGATTCAGAAAATAATTGTTCATTTTGCGAAACATAGCAAATACTATTTCGCAAACAATCTAGTGAATAATTAGTTAATTCTATACCATTTATTTTTATTTTCCCTTTATCAGATGATAACATTCCCGTCAATAAACGAGCTAAAGTACTTTTTCCACTTCCGCTCAAACCGTAGATTAAAATCCTTTCTCCTTTATGTAAAGATAAGTTAATATTTTTTAACACTTGTTCTTTTCCGTTATAAGTATAGTGGATATTTTCTAAGATAATTTCTTCCATATGTTCTATTTCTTTTATCAATCCCTTTTCCATATCTTCTGGGATTACGTCGTAGAGTTCATCTAATCGCTCTATAGCTACTTTCATTTGTCTATATTGAATGGCTAACTCGCTCATATTTTGGATTGGTGACAAAAAATACCCCATAATTGATTGATAAGTCAATAAAGTTCCTAACGACATTATTTCCTGTTGAACGAATACACTTCCAATGATCAATACTAAAAATGTCCCGTATTCTTCTATTATATTTTTTAATAGTAATTGATAATTATATAATGTATTGTATCTAAAACTTGCTCGATTATAGTAATTATAACGTTGTTGGAAGCAATTGATTACCTTTTCCTCAATATGTAATTCTTTGGTAGTTTCAACACCAGTTATTGTTTCTGTCAAATAAGAGTTGGCTTGACCGGCACATGTTTTTGCTTTTTTTATATATCTTTCTAATATGTTTTTAAATAGCTGAATACTAGAAAACACTAAGATAAATATAATGAATACAATAATCGTTAGTCTTAGATTTAAAAACAAAAGTACCAGTAAGGAAAATATGACAAGTAACATATCCATGAAGAAATAGATAAATATTTTTGAGAAAGTGGTCTTTACGGTTTCAATATCTTGTATTCTAGAAATGATTTCTCCGGTAGTTCTATTTTTATAATAGAGGTGAGGAAGTGATAAGATATGATGATAAGCATTTATAATCATTTCTCTACTTAGGGAATGATCTAAATAATTAAATAAAAGATTACGATAATACTCCAATGTGACTTTACTGACGATTACTAAGGTGAAGAAAATAAATAAACATTGTAGATTGGAACCTGCCAGGTATGGAATAAAGTACTCTAATAGAAGTTCAAATTGAAAAGATGTTATAATATTTAAACAAGTAAATATTACTGAGAATAAACAAAGGGTGATGATTATTTTTTTATTTTGGAAGAAGAATTCTATTATTTCCTTTTTAAGTTTTCTTTCATTTTCGATAATGTCTAATTCTCTTTTTGGCGTACAGAGTAAAAATATTTTAGAAGAAATTTTTTCAAAATCAGAGAATTTTATTCTGCTTATTCCTGTTGCGGGGTCAGCAATTAAAAGTTGTTGACTTTTGTTATTTTTTTGATAGATAACTATAAAGTGAGAGTAGCTAGAATCAATTATGACGTGAGCTATACATGGTAAATCTGTTGCTTTTAAAGCAGTTAACTCCCCTTTTACCCCTATTACTTCTAGCCCACATTGTTCAGCAGCTTTTTTTAAATTACTGGCATTTACTCCTTTTTTAGTCGTTTTCGAAAGTTCTCTTAAATATTCTTTCGAAACACTACCGCCATAGAATTTTAAAATCATCAAAAGCGAACATACTCCGCAATCTTTAGCTCCTTCTTGTTGTACAAACGGATATTTCATCTTGATCACTTCCTACTATAATTATGTAAGAATTTTGACAGATGACTTGTAAAAATTAATTTTTTTATAAAATAAGCTGTGTCCTTATGATACTTGCATTATATTTTTTTAATTATGCAGTGATAAACTAAAAGTAGACAAGAGAGGGGATAATGTAGACAAGCAAATTAAAAAGTAAACAATTCTACTTTTAAAAGATACAATTGAGTTATAAAAAAATAGAAAGAAGGTATTAATTTATGTTTCAAATTTATCCTAAATATCTAAAAAAACAATTATGTGAAGAAGTCTGCATTCAAGGAAAATCCACCTTAAAAACGGCTACTGAGTCTATCCAACAGAAATTTCTTCCCTATGATGACTTATCTAAGGAAGAATTAAGAAAAATTCTAATGCGTAAAGATATCGAGATTGCTCGCTTAAAAAAAAGTTGTCTTGTGAAAGGAAGTGGTCAAAACAAGGAGTTCGTTTCTTTCTCCAAAAAGAATACGAAGTAATATTTGAATTATCTTCTAAATATTCTGTTAATTCCCTTTGTATAGAAATGGATATTAATCGATCAGGCTTTTATAAATGGCTTAATCGTAGAAGTCACTCCTCTACTCGTCAAATCAATCATGATGATGCTTGCCGGCTTTTCTCTCAATATCACAATCAATTTTCTTATCATGGTTATCGATGGTTGAATGCCAAAATCAAATTAGATTTAGGGGGTGTTTATTCCGATAATTATGCTCATAAAGTCTGTAAATACTTAGGAATTAAATCAGAAGCCAAACATGTCAAACGCTATGGAAAAAAGACCTCTAGAGAAGTCAAAAATTTTCCTAACTATATCTTAGCTGATCTTAATCCTTCTGCACCTTTTCAGGTTGTCGTTAGCGACATGACTGCTTTTTGAGCTAATCGTAAATATTATGAGCTTACCTTATTTATGAATCTTTTTAACAATGAACTAATTGCTTATTCTCTTTCTAATAAAAAAGGTGACCCTAATACCTATCATGACGCCTTAAAACAGGTTCTCATAAAAAAAGAATATAAGGACTATGTCACTATTCTCCATTCTGATCAAGGTTCCGTATACTCTTCAAAGAAATTCAATGAATCCCTTCCCTCTTATCATTGCAGAGCGTAAACGTTAAATGAAAAAGAAAGCGTCTTTTTCTTGACTCTTTCTCTTCTTAATTATTTATCTACCACTTCAATATTTCCGGCTTGGTGAATGATTGTTCCGGTCACAAAAGTATTTGCTTCCGTTGATGCGGTAATACTTTTCCAATTGAAGCTCCTTCCTGTTTTGTTCACTATTTTCTTTAAATTCTGATTGTTCCTACCATCTTTACTAAAAGCGGAACTTCCAATTGTCGTTACACTAGGTGGAATAACAATCGTATTATAACTCATCCAAGAGAATAAGCTTCCGGCGATTTGCTTTAACTCTGTGTTATTAGGGCCTGCTGTCTCTGGGATAGTAATGGTACCTGAACCTATTCCACTATAGTTGGATAAATAACTATAATCTATTTTTCCGTTTTGGATTTTATACATAAATTGATCGTTTCCTGTTACGCGATTTTTCGTAAAAGCCATATCTTCTACCGTTAGATTTGGGGTTACAGAAAGATCCGGCAACGTAATTTTTGTGATATTACATTCTCTAAAAGCTCCATTTTTGATTAATCTTAATGTCACTCCATTCTTGGTTGCGGGAATAGTTACTGTACCATTTGTATTTCCTTTGCCCCAACTGACAATTGTAGAATAATCTGTACTACCATCGCTTGTTCGTGCGTAAATAAATTCGTTTTCACCACTAATATTGTTTTGACGGAAAGCGCCATTACCAATCGAGGTTACACTAGGGGGAATTTCAATTGTCGTTAATTTATTACTACGAAAAGCAGTACTTCCAATTGTTTTTAATTGACTTGGTAATTGAACAGCAGTTATCTGATTAAAGGCAAATGCATCACCACCGATTGTTTGTACAGTATCAGGAATAATAATAGTTCCGGTTAAGCCCAGTGAGGAAAGAGCATTTCCTCTGATTTCTTTTAATGCAACCCCTTCCCTCGTAGCTGGAATCACAAAATTATTTTTCTGTTGACCACCATAACCAATCAATATAGAATAATCCGTTGTTCCATCACTTTTTTTAGCATAGATAAAGGCGCTTGCTTCATCCATTTTATTGTTGGCAAATGCGCCACCACTAATTGTTGGATTAGACTCTAAATTAATTTCATCCAATAGATTATTTCCAAATGCATACGAGCCGATGCTTGTTAATGTCTTTGGAAACCGAACTGTAGTAATTTTATTGGTATGAAAGCTATAACTTCCAATCGTTTTTACTCCTTCTGGAAGGCTTAACTCTTTAATTTGATTTTGATAAAAAGCATAATCCGCAATTGTGGTAATCGTCGAAGATAACTTTAAATCTTGAATGGCATTTCCTTGAAAGGCTCCATACCCTATTTTAGTAATTCCTTCGTACATTGTTACAGCAGTCAAATTTTTCTTTTTAAACGCATTCTCTCCAATACTTGTTACTGTAACTCCATCTATTTTTGAAGGTACATACACTTCAGTGCCGCAACTTGTATTATAATCAGTAATTGTATATTCACCTTCTACCAATTTAATCGTAAAACACTTTTCAGCTTCTACCTTAGTTTGATCGTTAGTAGAAATCTGACTGAGGACTTGGTCATTAGGATCATACACAACGATATTATCTCTACCACCTATTTGTTTATTGTTGGTAATAGACAAATTATCTGATTTATATACATCATCTCTAGTTAATTCTTCTACTTTTTTACTTAGATCGATTCTCCAACCCTTTTCATCGACACTTGTCCAATAGTAAGAAAATAAATTATTTCTTACGGTGACAACAACGTATCCTTCTTTCCAAGGGGCAAAAGGACTTTTACCACTATTTTTTTCTGTATCTATGTTTTTTATATTAATATAATAAACTGTGTTTTCATCCGTTACTGGATATTCTTCTAAAGTGATTTCTTTTCTTACCGCATCGGTAAATTGTTTAACTGCGGAAATATAACTTTCTCTTCTACTATTGGTAATATAACGACTGACAGCTGGTACCGCAATTGCCAACAAAATAGCTAAAATTACAATTACCGCTAATAGTTCAATCAATGTAAACCCATTCTTTTTACTTCTTTTCATATACTACGACTCCCTTAATACTCTTACATAGAAACAATCGATGAGAAAAGGATTTTATTTCTCTAAATGTTCGTTTCTAAATCCTATTTTTGATTATTTCATTTTCTATTTTTCCTATCCTACTATGATTCAATTTTATCATAACACTAATTAAATACAAGTCTTTTTGCTACATTTGTTAGGAAGTTTAATCTTTTGTCTTGTCAGCTAAGCCATTATGTATTATATTGGTTCTAGTCATACACTTTTAAGGTAAAAATAAGTTATTCCATCAGATATAAATATTTGCGATAATTGAGTATAGAAAGAGGGATACTATGTATTCAGTAACAGAAAATTGTGTAGTAATTGAAATCAAGAAATCTAAGTTTATTGCTTGTTTATTTCCGGTTACTACCGAGGAAGAAGTAAATAGATTTTTAGAAAAAGTAAAGGTAGACCATCCTGGTGCTACTCATTATTGTTATGCTTATATTATTGGCAGTAAACAAAAATGTTCAGACGATCACGAACCTCACGGTACAGCAGGAGCACCAATTTTAAATGTTTTAATCAAACGAAAATTAGACTATGTTCTCTGCGTTGTTGTTCGATATTTCGGGGGAATTAAATTAGGAGCTGGTGGGCTTGTTCGTGCTTATTCTAACGCGACAAGCCAGGTATTGGAGTCTACTTCAATTGTTGAATTAATTCCTTCTTATCTAATTACAGTTACTGTTAGTTATGAAGAAAACAAATCTTTTTCTTCTTTGGTTAAATCGTACTCTATATTAGAAACAAGCTATGATGATAAAATCCGTTATCGTTTAGAAATTCCTCGAGATGACATATCACTTTTTCGTAACTATTCGGTTCAAATCACAGAAAGTCGGTATATGAAAAAGACAACGCTTTGATGGTTGTCTTTTATTCTAGATTTTTTTGTAAATCTTTTAAACTTTGTAAAAATTCATTTGTTCTTTTAATTTCTGCTTCCATTTCGGCGACATTAGTCGTATTTTTAGTCACAACCGGTTCTTGTTGAATTCCATAAACGGGAGAAATCATTGGACTACTCTTAAATCTTGTCGTTCTAGGAACAGGATTAGTCGTTGGTTTAGGTTCTATCTGACTAGGTGTTGTAGGGGCGGTTGGCGTTTGATGTGGAACAGTTGATACTTTTTCTAATGTCGAAGTAGTAGAATTACTATAAGTTTCCTGTGTCACTACTGACTTATGAGGTTGTGATAGCTGAGTTTCTGCTTGGGAGCGGTATAACTCCTCCATATTGATTGGTAAGCTATCGTCATTCATGTATTGTGTTTTTTCATTTTCATTATATAACTTATCGAATTTTTCTTTAAGTTCAACATAGCTAATAATCGCATTTTGTTCTTGTTCTTCTTCAAATTTTGCATATTTATCAATCGCCTGTTCGTCGTTTACTGCTTTCTCTAGTTCTCTTGTAATTGCTTCAACATCGATCTGAGCTTGTGTTTTCTCGAGTTCTGGTTCCTGATATACTTCTTCTTTCGTATCCATTTCCCATATACTTTGATCGATATTGTTCGTTTGAATCACTTGACTTTTTTCTTCGCTATCTAAAACTTCGATTTCCTCGTGGACATAATTTTTCTTTTCGATAATTGGCTCTACTCTTCTATTACAAGAAACGGAAACTTCTGGCGCTCTTGTAGTCACATTTGGTGGGGTTTGAGTTACCCCTTTAGATATTGTAGAAGCACTTGATATTGGAGCAGAAGGTTGAACGACTGGAGTTTTATTTACTTCTGCCTGGACACTTGTTTTCTCCTTAGTCACCGCTTCTACCTCAGTAGTTGCGGATACTTGTTTTACTACTTCTTGTTTTTGCTCTTGTTCGGCTTTTTCTGCTTCCATACGTAAATTATTTAATCGTTTAGATAACTTTCTACTATCAAAAAGATTATCTTTCTTACGACTTTTCACTTTATCGACAATTAAAATAACGGCAATTAGTACAATAACAGCTATAATTAAACCATAAACCAAAAATAGCTCTTTGCTGATGTTATTTCCAATAATACTGACCATATTCACTACTTCTTCACCCCATATCTTGATAACGCACAGCACTCATGATGAAAAGTCCAGCTGTTTCTGTTCTTAATACAGTATCCCCTAAGGACACTCTCTGGAACCCATTTTCTATTAAGGTTTGTTCTTCTTGATCACTCAAACCACCCTCGGGTCCTATTACAAATAACATTGTAGCACTATTTGGAGTGTTTGATAACAGTTTTTTGAGATTTTTCTGTTTTTCTGATACGGAACAAATAATTTTGACATCATAGCTGTCCATCTGACATAATTCTTCGAAAGAAAGAATAGGATGGATTTTTACTAAACTAGTTCGCTTGGATTGTTCTGATGCTTCTTTAACAATTTTTTCCCATCTAGTTTTTCTTTTCTCATCCTTTTTATCTGCTTTTACTATCGAACGTTCAGCACAAAACGGAATAATTTCTGTTACTCCTAGTTCTGTTGCTTTTTGTAAAATATAATCCATTTTTTGTTCTTTTACTAGTGCTTGGGCAAGCGTAATTGAGCGAACCTGTTGATTAGACGAAGTTAGTTCCCCTACTAGTTTTACTTGAACTTGATCGTCTAAAGATTCTATTTGCCCTAAATAGGCCTTTTCTTGATAAACAAGTTCTATTTTCTCCCCTAATTTCATTCGCATTACTCTTTTGATATGGTAACTATCTTCGTGGCATAAAATCACTTTATCCCCTTGGATATTTTCTACAAAGTACCTCTGCATGTTCTCACCTGTAAACAGTTTACCGAATAATTCTTAGAAAGTAAATAATTTGAAGAATAAAAAAAGAGAATTTCTTCTCTAATCGACACTACCAAATCTAGAAAATGGAAAAATAATGAATCTAGCATGACCAATAATATCTTCTTCACTGACTACGCCGATAATTCTACTATCAATAGAATCTTCTCGGTTATCTCCTAATACAAAATAATAATGATCAGGAATTTTCTCTAAATTGAAATCACTTAATTGAAAATCATATGTCGTTCCATTTCCATAGGGATCTTCTATTTTGTTGCCATCAATATATAACTGATTATCTTTATACTCTATCTTTTCACCTGGTAACCCAATTACTCGTTTGATTAATTTTGTGCCACCGGATTCTAAAACAATCACATCAAAGCGCTTAATGTCGCTAAAGCGATAGCTGATTTTATCTAAAATCATCACATCGTTTTCATGCAAAGTATCTTCCATACTAGCGCCATGTACGATAATCGTAGAGAATAAAAACCGTTTAACGAGTAAAACCACAAGAATGATCCCTAAATATGGTAATAGTTCTAATCCTATTTTTTTAAGTTTCTTTCCATCCATAGATTATACCTAAAGAAAAAAATAAGACAACGTCTTATTTATCTCTTCTTTCTTTAATTTTGTATTGACCAACTAATCCTCGTAAGAAAGTTAATTTAGAACGTCTTACTTTACCTTTACGGACAACAGTAATCTTCGCAATTTTTGGTGAATGAATTGGGAAAATTCTTTCTACACCAATTCCTGAAGACATTTTTCTTACTGTAAATGTTTCAGATACGCCGCCACTACGACGAGCGATTACAACACCTTCAAAAGATTGAATTCTTTCACGCTTTCCCTCGATAATTTTTACATCAACTCTTACTGTATCACCTACTCTAAATTCTGGGATATTAGGGTTGATTTGTTTGGCATTGATCTTATCAATAACATTTGCCATTTACGATATCTCCTTTCTTTGTTTTTTTAAGCAATCATATCTACTATATTATTCTATATTATTTGTTCATCAAAGACATCGGATTACTAACGAGTAAGATTATATCATAGTCTATTAGAGAATGCAATTGTTTTTTTGCGATTTATCATTTAATGCTTCATATTAAAATTTAAAGGAAAAAAATTAATATTTTTTAAAAGAAGCGTTCTTTTTCATAAGAATTTTGTAAAAATGAGGAAAATCATCTATTTAAAAAAGAAAATATGATAATATAAAAGTAAGGAGATGAATGACTGATGCGTGATCATATTTTTTTAACATTATGGAGACAAATATTATCTAAATATACAAATATTCCACAAGAAAGACAAGATAGTCGTACTGAACAACCCGAATATAGGGATAAACGTTACTCCCCTGTTGTTTTAGATGATAAAGTAGATAAATTTATTGAATGGTACAATCAAAACGAAGTAAAAGAAAAACAAACCGCTATTGGAGAATATCGTTCGCCGATTGAGATGCGTAATTTTATCGAAACACTAGCGGTCTGGTATGAGCTTAGATATCCGGATATCTTTATCGATTCGATGATTTTTGCCCCTGATGCGGAAGATTATCAAAGTACGGTGATGTTTAAGAAAAATCCGTATATGATGGCTCTATTTGGGAACAGTAATCCAGTAGGAGATTTAGATTGGACGGAATTTTATAATTTTCAGGTTCTTCTTCCATTCTTAGGTCCTGAGAAGATTTACTTACAAGATATTCCTTACCCTAGAACCGTCGATATCAAAGTAGAAGGATGTTGGTTTCGACTTTGGTTGAGTGAGGATGGCGTTATCCAAATGATTGAAAATTTTGGCGGATTAGAACATAATAGATCTATCGTTCTTCAACAATTAGAACAATTTGCTGTTGGTAAATCGGCCAAAGAATTTGTTCAATTTATGGCGGATAATCACGTACCTCTAGCTGATGATAATCCATTAACGAACGCAATATTAGATCAAGAAAAATACCAATACTTAAAAAAAGAATTATTTAATTGTGTGATGTATCGAATCATCGAACGAGGTAAAGAAAGAATTGGGCCAAGGAGAGCTTATCTTTTTGCCAATGAATTCGGCTGTGATAAAAGTATTCCTATTACTTATGGAATTGACTTATCGGATCCTAATCTAGAGCAACTACTTCGCATCTATCTGTCAGATGGTGGTTCTTTAGATTTAGTTTGTTATTTAAATTATTTCCGTAGAACGAGTAAGTACCAAGCGTTAGAGTCGACAACAGTTAGAGAATTACTTCGTTTCTTTCCTGATCTTGAAAGTTATATAAAAGCCAAAGAATCAAAAAAATCTAGAATAGAATCAGGAAAAAGTCCAGAGCAAGCAGAAATTAAACCACAAAAAGTAATTTCTTATTTTCGTCAGTCGTAATCTTTTAACTAAATCCTAGCAATTTCTAATAAGAAAGAAAAAAGCCACTTTTCAATAGAAAGGTTGGCTTTTTATTATTTTATTTGATTATCTAGTTAATTACCTAGATTTTCCTTCAGTACGTTCGTTCTCATAATAATTAAGATAATTCTGTTCTAGATAATAGAGGCGTAATTTCAATTCTTGTTCTAGAATATCTAATTTTTTCATCACGAGGCTAAACTCTTCTTCTTCCATATATTTTCGATACTTCGTATAAGCTTCTAGCCGTAATTTACTGATTTCATTTAGTCCCTCTCGATAAGCGGTTCCAGCATCATCATCATCGGTTTCAAAAATCACATTTAATAATTTAAGTAGTCGTTCGAATTTTAAATTTACTTTTTTAGTTGCGACTTTGTTCATTAAACTTGGGTTAATGATGACTACTTTATTTACATTGATGGCATCTTTTATTTTGATATTTTTTTTGGGAGAAAGGTCGTAACCATGCATTTTATCGTATTCAAAATACGTAATGGCTGGATCGTTTTTTTCTTTGACAATTAAATATTTCTTATCTAGCATCGCTAACCACCTCTATTTTTTATTATTTTGTAATAAGTCTGGTCTTCTCTCTACAGTTCTATTATACCGCATTTCTCTACGAAATTGTTCAATTTTTTTATGGTCTCCGGAAAGTAATACGTCGGGAACTTTCATTCCTCGATAAATACTTGGTTTAGTGTAGGTTGGATAATCTAATAAATGATCGTTGAAACTATCTTGGAGATGACTTTCTTCCGCAATTACACCTGGTAATAGGCGAATAACTGAATCGATAATCGCCATTGCGGGAATTTCCCCACCCGTCAATACATAATCGCCAATAGATATTTCTTGATCGCAAATCGTTCTAATTCTTTCATCGAAGCCTTCATAGTGACCACATATTAGAATCAAATGCTTGGCTTTAGAAAGTTCATAAGCTTTTTCTGAGCGATATGGAGTTCCATCAGGGGTAAGTAAAATCACTATACTATCTTTGTCTTTTAATGCTTCAACACAATCAAAAATCGGCTGACAAGTTAGTACCATACCATTCCCACCCCCATAAGGGGTATCGTCAACTTTACCATGAGGATCAAGAGAATAATCACGGAAATTGACCAAGTGAATTTCGACTTTTCCTTTATCGATAGCCCGTTTGATGATGGAATTACTTAGAACTCCCGTAAACATTTCTGGAAAAAGAGTAACTACATCGATTTTCATTCGAATAACCCCGTAATAGGCACTAACTCTAATTTTCTCTCTGCCCAGTCTAGTTTCGAGATTAATTCTTTTTCAAACGGTACTAAAATTTTCTTCGTTAGTGTCTCAACCACAAATAGTTTTTTTCCTAACGCACCAGATCGAATATCGATAATTGTTCCTTGAAGTTGCCGATTATAATAAACGCCCAAGCCAATGTAATCTTGATCTAGATACTCATCTTCTGCTAGGGATAAGTCTACTCGTTTTACATAGACATATAAACCTTTAAATCGTAAAACTTGATTGATATCGGTATATCCTTCCATCGTAATCATCTCAAAGTTTTTATGATGACGATAAGTTCTAATAACTACTTCTTCTTTTTTTCTACCGATATATAATTTCATTTTAGGGACAAATACTTTATCTTTATACTCAAAATCAGAAAGAATTCTAATCTCCCCTTTGATTCCATGGGTATTAACGATTTTTCCTACATAGATAAATTCTTCTTCCATCAATTTTCTCTCCTATCTAATTCATATAATAAAATACTAGTCGCAACCGCAACATTCAAACTCTCTACTGCCTTATCCATCTGAATATAAAGGTAATGGTCACATAGAGAAAGGACTTCTTCTGATACCCCATTTCCTTCATTACCAACAACTAAAGCATATTGACTTTTCGCTGTTAGTTCTAAATTTCTGACATCTTCTCCCCCTTCTACTCTTGTTCCATAGATGGGAATTTGTTTTTGTTTTAATTCAGGAATCAGTTTAATTAAATCTGCTTCCAAAACGCGAAGATGAAACATCATTCCTTGTGTCGCACGAAGAACTTTGGCATTATATAAGTCAACTGTCTTTGTTCCTAACACCACGGTATCGACGTGAAACGCTTTCGCGCTACGTAAAATGGTTCCTAAATTTCCAGGATCTTGAATACCGTCTAACATCAGAATTCTTTTACCCATTTCTTGATAAGAATTGGTCATTTTGTGGCATAGAGCTAAAATAGGAACCGGAGTATCTACTTCTGTTATCTTTTTGATAATTTCATCAGTAACATAAACTTTAGGAACGGCTAATTCACAGTTTACATTTTCTGTCAGGATCACTTCTTCGATTATTCCTGCTTGATAGGCTTCTAATACTAAATGCCATCCCTCAACTAAAAATAAATTTAACCGATCACGATATTTTTTTTCATGAAGTTTTCGATATTTTTTAATTCGTTCGTTATCTAAACTAGTAATGATCACCCCTATCACCTCGTTTCTTGGATAATTTTTTGATTTTTTCTTCTTCTTTAAACAAATAGTCCTGTTCGACCGAGAAACTACGAATCAGTTTAAGATTTTCTAAATCAGAAGAACGAATCGCCTGAATTAATTGATTAGGTTTTAACTCTTCTAGAATAAAATGATAATAGAAACCATTTTCATCAGAAGAAGTCTTACTACTGTAACTTACTTCTAAATAATTATTTTCTTCACTTATCTTTCCTTCTATTTTCTTTGTTTCTAGAAAATTATCCGTTAGACAGCTAGCTAGAGAACTAGTTTGAAAGCGATAACTATTTTCTTCGCTTTGGGTAATAGAAATTAAAATATTTTCTTGGTTAGATTCCTTTAAAAGAATAAGAAGATAGGAAAGATAAAACATTAATAACTGTTGTTTAAAAAATGGAATATCTTGTTCAAAGTGAAAAATATAGTGATTATTTTCTGATTGAACAATTATTTTGTCTGTTGTATAGATTAGCTTGTTTTTCATTATACACCTCAATAATACGTATCTAATATTAATTAATAATTTTTCATTAGTTTTCTTACTTCTCGATAATTAGGATAGTTACTTTCTACCACTTTCCAAAATCTAGCTGAGTGGTTTAACTCAATAAAATGGCTTAATTCATGAACAATGACATAATCCAAGCAAATCGGATCTTTCTTAATTAATTCTAGATTTAAAGTTACTCGTTTTAGCTTGGCATTACAAACACCCCAACGGGAAGTCATTTTTCGAATAGTAAGAGATGGGTACGGAATTTTACGATCAAATCTTTGAACCCAGTAATCTAAACGTTCAGGGAATATCTCTTGGGCTTGTTTTTTGTACCATTTATCTAATTCCGCTTCTCCTATTTCACGGCCAATAAACACTTTTTCCTTACCTAAAGAAATATCTTTACCACTTGTGTAAACAGGATCATATTTTTTTCCTAAAAAAGAAAAACCGCTATTTTCTTCTTGTTTACGTAATTGTTTTTCATACATTTTGATAATAGACGGCATATTTTCTTCAATCGTCTGTTTAATTTTTCGATCAGATACTAAGATATTGGTTGAAACATAAAGATTTAAATCTTTTTTTACTCGTAAATAAGTATTTTTTACTCCTCTTTTTTTTTCGATAATTACTTCATAATTGTTATTTCCAATTTTAATCTGCATGTTACCACCTAATTTCTTACTCATTATATCATAATTTAACTCATCTACGCAATTGGAATCCGTAGTCTAGTAATTTCTTGTATAAAAAGAAGAGAAAACTATCAAAATATAAGTAGAAAGGATTGATTATATGAATTTAGATATTAGAAGTCACATTATTAATAATTTTAAAGGAGATAATGTTCAAGTTTTAAGAGAAGCTATTGAGGAAAGTATTAAAAATAACGATGAGATTACTCTTCCTGGTATGGGTGTATTCTTTGAATTGGTATGGCAAAAAGCAGATGATGAGATGAAAGAAAAGATGTTAAAGATTTTAGAAGATTGTGTAAAACAAAATTAGCAGTAAAAGAAAAAGCTACCCGTTTTGATATGAACCCCGTTTCTTGGACATAGAAACGAGGTTTTTTATATGAGTAAATTAAACTATGAAGATAAAATAAATTTATATAATGATTGGAAAAAGGGGTGTTCTATGATTTTGCTATCAAAAAAAT